>NZ_QTQF01000007.1:0-214320 GCF_003854235.1 Burkholderia sp. Bp8998 | reverse complement strand
GTTCGGAGAGCGATTTATGCAGGCGCGCGGATAACGCGTTGTTCAACCGCCTCACCCACAAAAATGCGGACAGGTTCCGTTGCTCGGGATTATCTGGATGCATCTCGCGAAGTCTGGCAGCAATTTGCTGCGGCGACCAGCGCCGATAAACCAGATCGTGATGCACTTGCCAGTACAGCGCGCTTCCTGTTGCCAGCTTCGCCTGACGCCGACTTCGCTCGCGGCGCGCCCGGTAGGCGCTAGCCGCGCTCGTGGCGTCATAACAGCGAGACGATTCCGTACGATTGCGTGCCAACTCTCGCGTGATCGTCGACGCGCTGCGACCAAGCAGCCTTGCAATCGCCCTGACGCTCGTGTTTCTGGCCCTCTCGATCATGATCGCCGCGCGCTCTTCGGCGCTCAGATGCTGGTATTTCGTCATTGCAACACCCTACCTCATCAAAGGTGTTGCACTTGAAACTAGAGTCTAAGGGGTACGGCCTTGCATTTTCAGTCGGGATCGACAGCTTGCGAGAATATCGTGATACTGCCTGTCGGAATGACGCACGGTCCGCAATTCACGCAAGGTTCACTCATCGCGTGAAGCCGGGCCGACGAGGCGCGTTATAAGAACCGAGAGGGTGGATTGGCCGGAGAAAATCATGTCGCCGGAACTTGAGATCGAATATCTCGATTACCGCTTCACCGCGACATTCGAAACCCGGGAAACGGGGCGGGTCGCCGTGGTCGACTGGCAGCTGGATTCCGTTCGCGAAGCAAGACGTTCGCGTGGACCGTATTCGACCGTTTTCTGAAACGTAACGACTTCGCCGACGAGGACGACGCACGCGCCAATATCGTCGACTGGCTGGAGCAGTTGGTCAGCCCGCAGGGCGCGCCGCTCGTCGAAATCACGGCGGCGAGGGCGGCTGCGGCCACGGTGAGTTGCCGCACAGACGGTTGCATGGGCCACGATCACAATCTGGCCGGTTGACCGTTCTACCCCGGCCCGGTCAACCGTTTCCCCGCTCGCTCGCGCAGGAGCGGGGCTTTTTGCCCGCACGGCGCATGCAAGCCGCGTCGGCGGAACCGGACAGGCGTTCGGCAGGGGGGCGTTTCGCGCGCCCCGGCATCCGTTCGCCTGATCCACATGAAGCGCTTTCCTCGTGGCTGGGCGATTGCCCGGGCCCATCGCCGGTTGCGGCTGCCGATGCCCTGGTCCCGGCGGTACGCGGTCGCGCCGCCGGGATGCTTGTTGTCCCGAACCCGTCGAGGTCCGATCGCGCGTAACGCGCGCGTCAGCGCGATCAGCCTGCCTGCTCGACGCTGGTTTCCCAGCCGTCGTATTCGCCGCCGAGCGAGTGCACCTCGCGATTGATCTCGAGTGTATGGTGCGTGATGTCGGCCAGCGCCGTCGTGCCTTCGTGCGCGAACCGCACGGCCGATTTGCCGTCCTCGGTCGGCGCGACCGATTCGACCAGATAGCCTTTCGACTCGGCCCAGTCGGCGAACTGGTGCGCGTCGCTCGGTTCCGGGAAGTAGGCCCAATGCATCACGCGCCGGCTCACGTCACTCACGTCGCCTTTCTGCCGCAGCGCGTCGAGCACGCGCATGTCGCGCATCAACTGCCAGTCGTCGTCGGTCGGGTAGAGCGTGCGCCAGTACGTTTCCTTGTCCGGATCGTCCTGATACGCGTACTGAAGTGCGTAGGTCGTCTGTTCGGCCAGCGAGTCGACGATCTCGGCGGCGGCTTGTTCGTCGAACGGCACGTAGAACAGGAAGTCCTGGTTGCCGTCGACCGTGATGCGGCCGACCTGCATGCCGTCTTTCGCGGTCACCGCGGCGTCCAGCAGCTCCTCGATCTTCGTGAGATCGGCGAACTCGTCACCGCTCGGCAGGCCGTCGGGCGTCGGATGCGCAAGCGTGACGCGCACGCTGAGCAGCGACGTGCGCGGGTCGCTTTCGGCGATTTCAGCAAAGCCGTGATTGAAGCTGATGAAGGCCTGATGGTCGCCCATTCTGGCAGGGAAGGTTCCCCAGGCGTCGGTCATGTGTTTCTCCCGTGCACGATTGTCTGTTGACGGTTGCAAAGCGTCCCAATGTATCATCGAAAATCGCGTTGGCCGAAGCCGCGTACCTGGGTGATCGCGCGTCCGGCCGGACCGGTGGCGGTCGAATTCGCGTGCTGTCGCGCCATCGCCGGTTTCCGTCGTCGGGCGCTCGCCCGGCCGCAACCGTTTCGAAGGAGATTCCGATGTCGATGTTCGCGGTGAATGGTGTCCGAATCGATGTGCGCAGCGCGCGTGTGACACACGTGCGCTGGGCAGCCGTCAATCCGGCGGACCGGTCGTGGGCGGCGACGCCGAGCGAGGCGTCGGTGGCGGAAGTGGCACGCGCGCTTGCGGCCGGCAACGACGTGCGCGCCGTCTTTGACGAAGTGGATGGGACGGCGGTGGGGCCGAAGCTGAAGCGCGTGCTGTATCGAGACGCGTCGGAAGGGATCGAACTCGACATCGATGCGACGAGCGAGTCGCGTACGTTGCGTGACCTTCCGCAGATCTGAGCCGCGCCGGCGCGTGTTCCCGCGAGCCGATCACGAACGAATCATGCCAGCGTGTGCATGGCGGATGATCCCGTCGGCCGAACGGATTGATTCGGCATGTCGTGCGCGACCTGGCCACCCTGTCGCGAACGAACACAAATAATGTCGCCACGCGTGTCGATTTCCGTCGAGTCCGTCCGTCGTAGCATCGGAGACGTGCGCATCGTGCGTCCGTCCCGATTTCCGATACGACAACCGACTGAAGGAGCGATACCCATGGCAACGTCCGTCAACCCGATCCCGGAAGGGATGCGCACGCTGACGCCGCATCTGATCTGCGCCGGCGCAGCCGCAGCCATCGACTTCTACAAGCGTGCGTTCAACGCGACCGAACGGTTCCGCCTGCCGACCCCAGACGGCCGGCTTGCGCACGCGTGCCTCGCAATCGGCGATTCGACGCTGATGCTCGTGGATGAAATGCCGGAGCACGGCGCACTCGGGCCGAAGACGCTGAAAGGCACGCCGGTCTGCCTGCACCTGTTCGTGCCGGACACCGATGCGGCGATCGCGCAGGCCGTCGCGGCCGGCGCGACGGTCACGATGCCGGCCGCCGACATGTTCTGGGGCGATCGCTATGGCCAGGTGGAGGATCCGTTCGGCCATCGCTGGTCGATCGCGACCCACCAGCGCGATCTGACGCCCGAGCAGATCGCGGAAGCGATGGCGAGCGCGCCGCCGTGCGGAGGCTGACCAAGCGGGGCGCATCGGACTGAACGTGGCTGGCGGTCGCGGCCGCGGCGGCGCGTATCGGTGCGCGGGTTCGTCCGCGCTCAGGCGCCGGCGGCCTTGCCGCGCTGCTTGTCCGCGTACATGCGGCGATCGGCCGATTCGAGCAGGTCGGCCACCGCGCGGTGTCGCGCGGGATCGTATGCGACGTGGCCGACACTGAACCGGATCGCATAGCCGCGTGCGTCGGCCGCGTTGCGCCGATCGAGTGCCTGCGTGACGCGCTCGATCGGCTCGCCGACGTCGGCCGCATCGGTGGCGCTCAGCAGCACGACGAATTCGTCGCCGCCAAGTCGGGCGATCACGTCGCTGTCGCGCAGCGCGCCGGTCAGCGTGTCCGCGAAAGTCTTGAGCGCGCGGTCGCCCTCGGCATGGCCGAAGCGGTCGTTGATCGCCTTGAAGCCGTTCAGGTCGAAGAACAGCAGCACCGCGTGCCGGCCCATGCGCTCGCACAGGCTCAGCACGTGGCGCGCGAGAATCTCGAAGCCGCGCCGGTTCGTCAGTTGGGTCAGCTCGTCGGTTGTTGCGAGATGCAGCGCCGCGATTTCGCGTTCGGTCATGTGCGCGAGATCGCCGAGCAGTGCGAGTTCGTCGGCGGAGAGTTCGCGCGGCCGCGTGTCGATCAGGCACAGCGTGCCGACGGGTGCGCCGTTCGGCGCGGCGAGCGGCCGCCCCGCGTAGAAGCGGATGCCGGGCTGGCCGGTGACGAGCGGATTGTCGTGGAAGCGATCGTCGTTGCGCGCGTCCTGGATCACCATCGTATCGTCCGCGAGCAGCGCATGCGCGCAGAACGATACGTCGCGCGAAGTCTGCGTGGCGTCGAGACCCGGATGGCTCTTGAACCACTGGCGATTCTCGTCGACGAGGCTGACGAGTGCGATCGGGACGTCGAATAGTCGGCGCGCGAGGCGCGTGAGACGGTCGAACCGTTCTTCCGGTGGGGTGTCGAGGATCGACAGTGAATGAAGCGTCTCGAGCCGGGCCGCCTCGTCGACCGGTTTGGAAGCAATCTGCATGGGCCTTTGTCTCTGGTCCCGGCTGTGGAGCCGGTCATCGATCGGTTGTCGCGCGGCGCTTGTGCAAGCCGGACGGCATGCTGCGCTCGACGAGCATACGTCGGACAGTATCGCGCATTCTCCATTGCGCTGCCACGGCGGGTTGTGCGGGCTTGTCATGTCGATGCGATGCGAACGCTTCACGTGTCGTGCGTTGGCGGCGGACATGCAATTTGATGTCCGCCGCCTCAAGCTGTCCGATGCGATGCCGTAAACAGGGCGTGATCAATCGTTCATCTATCGCACCATGGTTCGAATTCTGTACGCAGGGTATCTCGCGTTTGCGCTGTATCTGCTCTATCCGATGGTCCAGAACACGCTGACCGTCAGTGCGGACTGTGTACTCGGCGCGCTGCCTGGCCGCGCGCGCGATCGACCGGCGCCTTCGGCAAGCGATGCGCATGCGAGCCGGTGTGCCGCGACCACGCAGATCGCGGAGCGATCGCCCGAGATCCACTGATTTCCATTGATTCTACCGATCGCGGCGCCGTCACGCCCGGTGTGCAGGCCATTCGGCCAGGTTGATCGGCACGTCATGTGCGCCGATCATTGGTGACATCACGGCGCGAATGCATGCGCACGACGCGGGTCGGCGGCACCGCACGCGAACGGCGCTTGCGATCGCGTGCGGGCGAAGCGTCAGTACGACGAGCGATACGTCGTGCCCTGGTCGAAGCGGCTTTGCCAATGCGCAAGGTAGCGCGACGCGAGTTGCGGATTATTCCAGACCACGACGACGTTTTCGGAGTTGCGGCTGGCCGCCGACGCACTGTAGTTGAACGAGCCGGTCTCGACATGCTCGGCATCGATCACGAGGTATTTGTCGTGGTGGATCGCATAGGCGTCGATCGTGCGCGTCGGAATGCCCGCGTTGACGAGCAGGTTCAGCGCCTGCTTGCTGCTCTTCGCGCGATTGCCCTTGTCGTCCACCACGACCTCGACATTCACGCCGCGCCGCTTCGCGGCGAGCAGCGCGCGCGTGACGGGCGGCGACGTGAACGAGTAGGCGGCCACGCGAATCGAGGTGCGCGCGGCGCCGATCGCCTTCAGCACGAGCGCCTCGGCACCGCCATCGGGCGAGAACGCCGATTCGACGACCTGCGTGGCGGGCGCTTCATGGGTCGGGGTCGGTAGCAGTTGCGCAATGAAGTCGATCGCCTGCTGCAGCAGCGATTCGTTGTGCGTCTTGCCGAAGGCGGCGAAGGGTGTAGCGAGCAGGGAAGCGGCGAGGCAGGCGGCGGCGAGGCGTTTGCGCGACAACATCTTGGACAGCGAATTATTTTGAGACAGCGGGCCGTGAGTGTAACGCAGACACGGCGGCGCGGTCACGCCCGGATGCGAATGGAAGGCATGGTGTGGCAGCCCGTAGCGGTCGATGCCGTGCGGTTCATCGTGCCGTGCGGTATCTGCATCGGCTCGGTGGTCGTGCCGGGTGACGGAAGTCGATGATGAGCGCGTGCGTGCGAAGCCGGTACGGCATGGTCCCCGCGTGACGGAAGGCACACACATGCCGGTGCAGGTTCAATGCGCCATGCGCTCGACGAGATTGGAGCGGCAGACAGGGCGCGGCCGCACGAATGCGGCTCGGCAGGCGTAAACGCACGCAACACACGCACGCAGATGGCCGCGCTGCGCTGCCATGCGCGCGCAACAGTCGCGCTGCGTGACGCGTCAGGCATCGAGCGGTCCGGCCGCCTCGCGGTCGACCCATCCGGGCCCGGGTTCCGGCTGCACGTCGTGCGCGTCGAGCGGCTCGCCGCACGCCGAGCACACCGCGACCGCGTGCATCAGCTGACCACAGGTGCGATGACGCAATTGCACCGGCGGTCCCTGGCCGTCGTCCTTCCAGCGGTCACCCCAGGTCATCAGCGCGAGCAGGGCCGGGTAGAGGTCGAGGCCTTTTTCCGTCAACCGGTACTCGAATCGCGGCGGGCGTTCCTGATATGCGCGCTTGACCAGCACGCCTTCGTCGACGAGGCGCGCGAGCCGCTCGGCCAACACGTGGCGCGTGAGGCCCAGTTGCGTCTGGAACGCATCGAAGCGGCGGCAGCCGAGAAAGGCGTTGCGCAGGATCAGCATGGTCCAGCGATCGCCGAGCACGGCGAGCGTACGCGCGACCGAACAGTTCAGCGTACCGATGTCATCCCATTTCATGATCGAGTCTCGTGCGGCGATTCAGCGAAGAAGCGGGTTCGATTATAGAACTTACCTTCGGTTGCGACGGGTGTCGGCTGCGTTGACAAGCCCGGCGCGGTTGTCAATAATGAGTTCCAATTTAGAACTTACTCGCACGGTGACGCACCTTCAACCCGGAGACAACCCGATGAATCCGCTTTCCCTGTCCGGCCTCGATCTGCTGCGTGCCGCGGCGGCCGGCGACGCGCCGCTCGCGTCGATTTCCGAGACGATTCCGATGCGTCCGCTGGGCGTTGAGCTCGGCTATGTGAAGTTTTCGGCGCGTGCGGACGGCCGGCACCTCAATCCGCTCGGCGGCGTGCACGGCGGGTTCGCCGCGACGGTGCTCGACTCGGTCACGGGCTGCGCGGTGCACTCGATGCTCGATGCGGGCGTCGGCTACGGCACGGTCGACCTGCACGTGAAGATGCTGCGTCCCGTGCCGCGCGACGTCGACCTGATCGCGGAAGGGCGCGTGATTCACCTGTCGCGCTCGCTCGGCGTCGCCGAAGGCACGCTGAAGACGCCGGACGACAAGATCGTCGCGCACGCGTCGGCGACCTGCTTCATTCAGCGGCCGCAATGACGGAGGGCGTGGCGTCATCACGTCGGCTCGGCCATCCGAGGTGGTCCGAACGACGCACACGCGCACGCGAAGCCGGCGTACCTGCTCGAGCGAGTGCCTCGCGCGCATCGAAGGTCACCTGTAAGCGCACGCATCGGCCATCTGAAGCATTCGCTTCAATGTGATAGCGTTCCTGCTTTCCACTGACGCCACAGGAACATCATGGAATACCGCACACTCGGCGACTCGGGCATCGAGGTCAGCCTGATCGGTCTCGGCACGATGACGTGGGGCGAGCAGAATTCGGAGCGCGACGCCCACGAGCAGATCGATTACGCGCTCGGTCAGGGCGTCACGCTGATCGACGCGGCGGAGATGTACCCGGTGCCGCCGAAGCCCGATACCCAGGGCCGCACGGAGCAGTACATCGGTACCTGGCTCGCGCAGCATCGTGCGCAGCGCGACCGGATCGTGCTCGCGACGAAGATCGCGGGGCCGGCTCGGCAGCCGCATAATCCACGCCATATTCGCGGCGAAGGCAACCAGTTCGACCGCAAGAACCTGACCGAGGCGCTCGAGGGCAGCCTCAAGCGCCTGCAGACCGACTATGTCGACCTGTACCAGCTGCACTGGCCCGATCGCAGCACGACGACGTTCGGCCGCCCCGCGTATCCGTGGGTCGACGATGCGTATTCGGTGCCGATCGAGGAAACGCTGGGCGTGCTCGCGGAATTCGTGAAGGCCGGCAAGGTTCGCGCGATCGGCGTGTCGAACGAAACGCCGTGGGGCGTCGCGCAGTTCCTGCGCGCGGCCGAGAAGCTCGGGCTGCCGCGCATCGCGAGCATCCAGAATCCGTACAGCCTGCTGAACCGCACGTTCGAGAACGGCTTGTCCGAATTCACGCATCGCGATGGCGTGGGCCTGCTCGCCTATTCACCGCTCGCGTTCGGCTGGCTGTCGGGCAAGTACGAGAACGGTGCGCGTCCGGCCGGCGCGCGCATCACGCTGTTCGAGCGCTTCCAGCGTTACAGCAAGCCGCAGGCCGTCGAAGCGACGTCGCGCTACGTCGCGCTCGCGCAGCGCCACGGACTGTCGCCCGCGCAGCTCGCGCTGGCGTTCGTCAACAGCCGGCCGTTCGTGCGCAGCAACCTGGTCGGCGCGACGTCGCTCGCGCAATTGAAGGAGAACGTCGGCAGCATCGACGTGAAGCTGTCCGACGAGATCCTCGCCGAGATCGACGCGCTGCACGAACTGCAGCCGAACCCCGCGCCGTAAACGGCGGGCGGCCCGCGCGGCATGGATGCCGCGACGGGCCGCGTCCGGCGCGCATGGCCGCGCCGACGGTTCCTGCATGCGCGCGGTCAGCGCATCCCGAGCCGCGTGCGCGCGACCAACAGTGCGATGAGACTCAGCACCGCGCAACCCATCAGGTACAGCGCCGGCGACAGCCGGTTGCCCGTCGCGCTGATCAGCCACGTGATCATGAACGGCGCGAAGCCGCCGAACAGCGTGACACCGGTGTTGTAGCTGACGGCGAGACCGGTCGCGCGGGTCTGCGACGGAAACAGCTCGGCCATCAGCGCCGGCAGCGCGCCGCAGTACGTCGCTTTCAGCAGCCCGATCCAGACCAGCGCGGCGAGCATCGTCGCGAACGACGCGTGATGCGTGAGCCACGCGAACGTCGGCCAGACGGTGGCGAGCATCAGCACGGCGGCGGCCGCCATCACGCGGATTCGTCCGGTGCGATCGGACAGGTGGCCGACGAGCGGCGTGACGAGCGTCAGCACGAAGCCGGTCGCGAGCGTCGCCGCGAAGCCCGTCGATGCCGGCAGCCCGAGCTGCTTGATCGCATACGTCGGCATGTACAGCACCATGTAGTTGATCGCGGTCGAGATCACGAGCACGCCGATCGACAACAGCACGCGCATCTTCTGGTCCGCGAACAGCTCGCGCACGGGCGCCTCGGAGCGCGCCTGCGTCTTGAACTCGATCCCCTCGTCGACATAGCGGCGGATGTAGAGCCCGACCGGGCCGATCGCGAGGCCGAACAGGAACGGCACGCGCCAGCCCCAGCTTTCGAGTTGCGCGGTGTTCAGCGTCGACGTCAGCAGCGCGCCGAAGCCCGAAGCGAGCAGCGTCGCGAGACCCTGGCTCGCGAACTGCCAGCTCGACATGAAGCCGCGCCGCTGTGGCGCGTGTTCGACGAGGAACGCGGTCGAGCTCGCGAATTCGCCGCCGGCCGAAAAGCCCTGCATCAGCCGCGACAGCATGATCCCGAGCGGCGCGAGGATGCCGATCGACGCATAGGTCGGCATCAGCGCGATCAGCAGCGTGCCGGCCATCATCATCCCGATCGACAGCAGCAGCGACGCCTTGCGGCCCGCGCGGTCCGCATAGGCGCCGAGCACGAAGCCGCCGATCGGCCGGATCAGGTAGGACAGCCCGAACGTGCCGAGCGTGAGCAGCAGCGACGTCGCCTCGCTCGTCGCGGGGAAGAACAGCTTGGCGATCGTCACCGCGAAAAAGCCGTAGACGATCAGGTCGAACCATTCGAGCGCATTGCCTATCGACGCGGCGAAGATGATGCGCCGGATCGTCGCGGCGCTGGGTCGCGCGGCGTCCTGCGAGGTCAGGGTGGTCGTATTCATCGTGTGAGCAGGTCCCGGGAAAGAGGGGCGAAGCGCGTTACAGGGCGGCGCCGGCCGCGGCGGGTGCCGCGCGGCGAACGGGCGGCGCGGCGTCGCCGAGATCCCAGAAGAGGCCGGCCATCATCTGCAGTCCCTCGCGCACGACGCTCGCGAGCAGGTGCTCGTCGGGCGCGTGCTGCGAGCACGCCGGATACGAGTGCGGCACCCACAGCGTCGGCAACCCGAGCGTATCGGCGAACACTTCGTTCGGCAGCGTGCCGCCGAGGTTCGGCAGGATCGCGGGCTTCTTGCCGGTCGTGTGCGCGAGCGACGCGACGGCCCAGCGGACCCACGGATCGTCCGGCGGCAGGCGCGTCGCGGGTGCGCCGCGTTCGACGTCGATCTCGATGTCGGTGAAGCCGTGCGCATCCAGGTGTGCGCGCAGGTGCGCATGCAGCGCCTCCCAGTCGGTGCCGACCACGAAACGCAACTGGCAGTGCGCATGTGCGACGGGCGGTATCGCATTGACGGGATGTTCGGGGTTGCCGGCCTTGAACGCGAGGATCTCGAACGTGTTCCAGCCGAACACGCGCTCGGCGGCGGAAAGGCCGGGCTCGCCCCAGTCGGCGTCGAGCGCCGGATCGCCGGGGCCGCCGCCGACGGAGAGGTCGGCGAGCGCGGCGCGCACGGCGGCCGGAATCGGCGGCGGGCGCAGCCCTGCGACGCGGATCGCGCCGCGCGCGTCCACGAGGCTCGCGAGCGCGTTCGCGAGCACGGTCGCCGGGTTGCGCAGCAGGCCGCCCCAGTTGCCCGAGTGATGGCCGCCGTCGCGGGCGCGCAGGCTGAGCTTGAAGTTGACGGCGCCACGCGAGCCGAGGAACACGGTCGGACGTTCGGCGGTGAGACGCGGCCCGTCCGACGCGATCAGCACGTCGGCCGCGAGCGCGTCGCACTCCTGGCGGCACAGCGCGTCGAGGCCCGGCGACCCCGTTTCCTCGCCCATCTCGATCAGCAGTTTCGCGTTGAAGCCGAGCCGGCCGTCGCGCGCGTCGAGCACGCTTGCCAGCGCGGCCAGGTTGATCGTGTGCTGGCCCTTGTTGTCGGCGCTGCCGCGGCCGTACCAGCGATCGCCGTCGACGGTCAGCGTCCACGGCGACAGCGGCGCGCGCCATTGCGCGTCGTAGCCGCGCACGACGTCGCCGTGACCATAGATGAGCACGGTCGGCAGCGCGTCGTCCTCGTGGCGCGACGCCAGCAGGAACGGGCCGCCGCCGTCGACGGGGTTCTCGACGATCCGCGACGTGAAACCCAGGTGGGCGGCCTCCGGCGCGATCTCGTCGGTCAGATAGGCGCGCAGCGCGGCGCCCGAGCCGCTGTCCTGGCTCTCGGTGCGCAGGCCGACGCGGCGGCTCAGGGTCGTGAAGAACGCGCCCGATTCGAACTGGTTCAGCGCGTGCTGAATGGCGGTGGTACGGCTCAAGACGTGTCTCCTTATCGGTTTTCCGGCGGGCGCGGCGCGCATTGACCGAGCGTGCGATCGATTCTAGAAAGCCGTTTTTTTTGTCACAATGATCGAATTTCGAACATTTCTTTGCCGAAAAGGCAAAGCGGATCGGCCTGGACGACGGGCTCGGGGACAGAACGATGGCGGCTTTCCTGCATGGTCTTGCGCTGCGGTATTTCGTCGAAGTGGCGCGCACCGGGTCGATCAGCGACGCATCCGCGCGGCTGCACGTGGCCGTCTCGGCGATCAGCCGGCAGATCGCGAAGCTCGAGAGCGAGCTCGGCGCGCCGCTGTTCGAGCGCCGGCCGCGCGGGATGGCGTTGTCGGAGGCCGGCGAACGGCTGCTGGGCTTCGCGCAGCGCAGCCTGCTGGAGGCCGAGCACGTGATGAAGGAAATCGGCGGGCTGGAGGCGCTACACGGCAGCCTGCTGAAGGTCGCCTGCTCGGAAGGCTTCGCGATCGATTTCCTGCCGGGCGCGCTCGCCGGTTTCAAGGCGCGTCACCCGGGCGTCGATTTCTCGGTATGGGTCGTGTCGCCGGCGGAAGCGACGCGGCGCGTGCGCGACGGCGATGCCGACATCGGGCTGACGTTCAGCTTGGCGCCGGAGCAGGGTGTGCGCGTCGAACACACGGAGCGTGCGCCGGTCTTCGCGCTCGTGCGGCGCGACCATCCGCTCGCGGCGCGCGACTCGGTGTCGCTCGCCGATGTCGCACGGCACCCGCATGTGCTGCCCGAGGCCGGCACGACGGTGCGCCAACTGATCGACATTGCGTGCGTGCTCGACGGGCTCATGCTCGAGCCGGAACTGACCAGCAACAACACCGCGGTGATGTACCGCTACGCGCAGCGTACCGGTGCGGTGATGTTCACCGGGCTGCTGTCGGTGCGGGACCGCTTCGACGCGGACGGCTTCGTCGTCGTGCCCGTCACGAACCCCCAACTTCGCGAGCGCAGCATCCAGGTGCAGACCATGGCGGGGCGCGATCTGCCCGCGTCGGTGCGCGCGTTTCGTGACCATCTGATCGACGTGATGAGCGCCGCGTCGCCCCCGCCGGTTGCCGCGCGCGGCCCGAGACGCCCGGGCGTGAGATAATCGCAAATCCGCCCTCCGTGCCCGTGCGGCTCGCCGAGCCGCATCGCCCCTGTTCGACGCCAAATTGAAGAACCTGATTGTCACCCTCGATCGCGCCGGCGAGTTCGACGAGATCATCGACGTGCGCACGCCGCTCGAATTCGCCGAGGACCATATCCCCGGCGCGCTGAACGCGCCCGTGCTCAGCAACGAGGAGCGCGTGATCGTCGGGACGATGTACCGCCAGGTGTCGCCGTACGAAGCGACGCGCGTCGGCGCGGCGATGGTCGCACGCAACATCGCGCGCCATCTCGACACCACCTTTGCCGACCGTCCGCGCAACTGGCGTCCGCTGATCTACTGCTGGCGCGGCGGCAAGCGCTCGGGCTCGATGACGACCTGGTTCAACCTGATCGGCTGGCAGGCGCGCCAGCTCGACGGCGGCTACAAGGCGTACCGCCAGTCGGTGTGCGCGACGCTCGACACGCTGCCGACGCGCTTTCGCTACATTGCGCTCGTCGGCCATACGGGCTGCGGCAAGACGCGGCTGCTGAACGCGCTGCGCGATGTGGGTGCGCAGACGCTCGATCTCGAGGCGCTCGCGTGTCATCGCGGTTCGCTGCTCGGCGCGCTGCCGGGCAAGCCGCAGCCGTCGCAGAAGGGGTTCGATTCGGGGCTCGTCGAGACACTCGGGCGTTTCGACCCCGAATGGCCGGTGTTCGTCGAATCGGAAAGCCGCAGGATCGGGCTCGTGCATCTGCCGATCGCGTTGATCGACGCGTTTCACGCCGGGCCGTGGGTGCAGGTCGACGCGGCGCACGACGAGCGCATCGCCTTCCTGCTGGAAGACTACGCCCACCTGTTCGACGATCCGGCGGCGTTCAAGGCGCAGCTCCATCGGCTGATCGGCCTACACAGCCGTGACGAGGTGGCGCACTGGAATGCGCTGATCGATGCCAATGCGCGGGCCGACCTGTTCACCGAGCTGATCGACAAGCATTACGATCCCGCCTATGCGCGCACCTACCGTGCAACGTACAACAAGCCGAACCGGGCGCTGACGTTCACGTTCCAGCCGAACGCGGCCGACGTGCGCGATCAGGCGCGCACGCTGCTGGCCGGGCTCGCGCAAGCGGGGCTGCCTGCGTCGGCCGCGCTGGCGGCAGGCACGGAATCCGCAACCGTTAAAAACCAATCGACCACCACACGATGACGACCACACGCACCCAACCCAGTCCGGCGCTCGGCTGGATGACCTTCCTGCTGATCGCGGTCGCGGGACTGTTCTACGTGAAATGGTTCCCGTACTACAACAAGGCATTCGTCGCCGCCGAGCATCATTCGATCGGCCAGTCGATCCTGATGGGCACGTCGGCGAGCGCCCCCGAGCCGTCGCTGAAGGCCGCACTAGACTACGCGTGGGCATACGGCAAGGCGATCTGGCAGGCCATGGTGCTCGGCCTGCTGCTCGGTTCGGCCGTGCAGGCGCTGCTGCCCGCGCACTGGGTCGCGCGCGTGCTGGGTCGCACGGGCTTCGGCAGTGTCGCCGCGGGCGGCCTGCTGTCGCTGCCCGGCATGATGTGCACGTGCTGCGCGGCGCCGGTCGTCGCGGGCCTGCGCGCGCGGCACGCGTCGCCGGGCGGCGCGGTCGCGTTCTGGCTCGGCAACACGGTGCTGAATCCGGCCGCGCTGGTGTTCATGGGCTTCGTGCTCGGCTGGCACTGGAGCGCGCTGCGGCTCGTGCTCGGCATCGCGATGGTGTTGGGGATCGGCTATCTGCTGAACCGTATCGCGCGTCCCGAGGACCGCAGCATCGACGACACGCAACTCGCCGCGCTGGTGGCCGAACAGGCTGCCGCGGGCAATCCGTTCGTCCGCTGGATGAAACTGCTCGTGCGCATGGCCGTGCGGCTCGTGCCCGAATACATCGTGCTCGTGCTGCTGCTCGGCGCGGCGCGCGCGTGGCTGTTCCCGCATATCGGCCCGGACATCGGCAACCACCTCGGCTGGATCATCGCGTTCGCGGTTGCGGGCACGTTGTTCGTGATCCCGACGGCCGGCGAGGTGCCGATCATCCAGGCAATGCTGTCGCTCGGCATGGGCGTCGGCCCGGCCGCCGCGCTGCTGATGACGCTGCCGCCGATCAGCGTGCCGTCGCTCGCGATGCTCGCGCGTTCGTTCAAGCCTTACATGCTGGCGATCGTCACGGGCCTCGTCGTCGTATTCGGGGTCGCGAGCGGGCTGCTCGCGATCGCGTTCGGGTTCTGACGGGCGCGGACGAGACGGCGGCCGGACCTGCGTGATGGCCGCTGCGGCGCGCGCTGACCGATCCCGCCGCGCGACCGTCGTATTCATCCGGCACCGCCGCCTCACGCATGCGGTGCCCTTTACAAGAAGCAAACAGGAAAACGCATGACCCAACCGAAGATTCATCCTCGACTCGAAAAGGCGCTGACGCGCGGCGATCTCGCGATCCGCCAGGCCAATTCCGCGCGGGCGACTGCCGTGCTGAACGCGCTCGGCACGATGATCATCGAAGCCTCCGCCACGATCGGCGTCGAGGCCAGCATCGAGATTCCGCAGGGCGACCGCATTTACGATCCGGTGAACGGCCTGTGGCCGCAGAAGATGCTGGTATCGTTCGACGGTCCGGTCGACGAAGCCGACGCGGAAGAACTGCGCGCGGTGTATCTGGTCGCCGACGATCCGGGTACGCAGTTCCGCGTCGAATGGCATCGCGCGGACGGCAAGCTCGGCCGCCAGGAAGGCGGCCCGCTGGCGATCGTCGCGTTCCTGACCGACGTCGAGATCCCGTGGAGCGACGACGACGAGTAACGTCGCCGCCACTTCGTCGCATCGAGCCGGCGCCGTGCGCGCCGGCCGTCAACGCATCATCCGCCGCCGGAACAGCCACGCGGAGACGATGAATCCGCCGACCGCATAGCCGGCGAGCGCCGCGAGATGCAGGCCGACGTCCGTCGCCGGCCGGCCGAGCATCGCGGGCCGGATCAGTTCGACCGCGTTCGCGAGCGGCAGCACGTGTGCGGCGTGCTGTGCGATCGGCGGCAACTGCGTGATCGGGAAGAACACGCCCGACAGCAGCAGCATCGGCGTCAGCACGAGCGTCTGATAGA
Source organism: Burkholderia sp. Bp8998 (assembly GCF_003854235.1). Lineage (NCBI taxonomy): Bacteria > Pseudomonadati > Pseudomonadota > Betaproteobacteria > Burkholderiales > Burkholderiaceae > Burkholderia > Burkholderia sp. Bp8998. The sequence goes on along the minus strand of NZ_QTQF01000007.1, from coordinate 198,880 downwards.
ACATGAAGAAGTCGTAGGACGGCGCGAGCGCGGTGACGATCATCGCGGTGCTCGCGAACGCGAGGCCGGCGAGTGCGATCACGGGCAGCGCCGCGAGCATCGACGGAAACCGCGCATAGCCGAGCAGGCCCGCGACGAGCATGATCGCGACGCCCGACAGCAGCGCCTTGCTCGCTCCCCAGACAATCTCCCCGAGCACGATGTCGCCCAGCGCGAGCGGCGTGTGCATGATCGCTTCCCAGGTGCGCTGCACGTGCATCCGCGAGAAGCCCGAATACATCGACTCGAAGCTCGCGGACATCATCACGCTCGATCCGACCGTGCCGGCCGCGAGGAACGCGATATAGGACACGCCGTCGACATGGCCGAGCATCAGGCCGAGCCCGAACCCCAGCCCGAACAGGTAGATCATCGGATCGGCGAGATTGCCGAACAGCGACGCGAGCGCGAGCTTGCGCCACACGAGGTAGTTGCGCCGCCACACGGCGATCCAGTTGGTGGCATTCGCGGGCAGCGCGATTGCGAAGCGTGATTCGCGTGGCGGTGCGGACGGCGCGGCGGCGGAATAGTTGCGTACGTCCATGATCGATCAGTCCTGCATTTCGCGGCCCGTGAGCCGCAGGAACACATCTTCCAGATTGGCCGGGCGATGCAGATAGCGCAATCCCGTGCGACCCTTGAGTCGCGCACTGAGCGGCTCGGGATCGGTCACGTAGCAGAACAGCGTCTCGCCGCTGATCTCGGTGTGCTTCGCGAACGGCGCCAGCTCGTCGCGCAAGGCGACCGGGTCGGGCCCGTAGATCTCGATCACGTCGCAGCCGATCTCCGATTCGATCAGCGCATGCGGCGCGCCTTCGGCGATCTTGCGGCCTTCCTCGATCACGCACAGCCGGTCGCACAGGCGCTCGGCTTCCTCCATGAAGTGCGTGGTGATCAGGATCGTCTTGCCGCGCGCGAGCAGCGAACGCAACCGCTCCCACATCAGGTGCCGCGCCTGCGGATCGAGACCCGTCGTCGGCTCGTCGAGCACCAGCACGTCGGGATCGTTGACGAGTGCGCGTGCGAGCGTCAGACGGCGCTTCATCCCGCCCGACAGCTCGCCGACCTTCGCATCGGCCTTGTTTTCCAGCTTCGCAAATTCGAGCAACGGCTGCACGAGCGCCCGGGAAGCCTGCGCCGACATTCCGAAATAGCGGCTGAACACGAGCAGGTTTTCGCGGACCGTGAAGTCGGGGTCGAGGTTGTCGAACTGCGGGACGACGCCGACGCGCTGGCGCGCATGCCGCGCGCGCGACGGAACCGGTTCGCCGCACAGCGAAATGGTGCCGGCGTCGGGATACACGAGGCCGAGCAGCATCTTCAGCGTCGTGGTCTTGCCGGCGCCGTTCGGCCCAAGCAGGCCGTAGCATTCACCGGCCTGCACGTGGAAGGACAGGTCGTTGACGACGAGCTTGTCGCCATAGCGCTTTTCGACGTTCCGGAAATCGATCGGTGCAACGGACATGGGCAGGTTGTCGTTGTGAGCGGGCGCGGACGCGTTTCGCGGCTGGCCGGATCGGCATGCCGGCCGGCGAACGGTTCGGGCGAATGCGTGTCACATGGGCATGACCGCGGCAAACGCAGTCGAGGGCACGAACGGGCCATTCTAGTGCATCGGCGGCGTCTCTTCCGGGCATGCCCGCACGGCACGGTGCATGCGCACACGGATCGTGCACCGCATCATCGCCGACGCGCCCCGCGCGGCGAATCAGCGTTTTCCATCCCTTGCGTCCTGAATTGCGGCGCACCATGATGAGTGCATAGGGTACGTAGTCGCGACAGGGAGGTTTCATGGCTAGCTACAACAAGATTCTGCTGTGCTACGACGGCACGCTCGAAGGACGCAAGGCATTGCGGTGCGGTGCCAATCTCGCGCTCGACCTGAAGGCGGAAACGCATTTGCTGTCGGTCGTCGACATGCGCTCGAGCATCGCGCAAAGCGCAGGGCTGCTGACCGACGTCGCGTGCGGCCGCTTCGAGGAAACCGCACGCGAGATCCTGCAGGAAGGCGTGAACTGGTTGCGCGAGCGTGGCGTTCAGGCGGAAGGCCATTTCGCGTTCGGCTATCCGATCGACGAAATCGCGAATCTCGCGACGGAGTTGAAGGTCGACCTCGTCGTCGTCGGTCATCGGTGCCGCAGCGGATTGTCGAGATGGTGGATGGGGTCGGGCAACACGCAACTGCTCGATCGCGTGAGCTGCAGCATTCTGGTCGCGTGTTCGTCGGCGGAAGAACAAAAGGCCGAGATCGCGCGCGAACGCGAGGCGGCCACCGCGAGCGGTAAGTGACGCAGTGATCGCGCGACCGGCCGGGTTGTCCTGCGATCCGCGCCGGTTGCTCGCCGTGCCGCCTCAGCGGCATCTACCCCGATTGCAACCTCAGGCGTGCAGGTCGATCGCGGACAGCTTCCACGAGAACAGGCCGAAGCGGTGGAAGATCGCCGCATAGCGCGTGCCGTCGGCACTGCGCCGGTAGGTCACGACAAATTCATCGATATTCCGGTAGCCGGCACTCGTTTGCTGCCGATGGCCCGCGTCGGTCGGGCTGGCCGGCGCCGGCACCGGCGCGGGTGCGGCGGCCGGCGCCGATGCGGTCGAGACGGACGCATTGCTGCCCGGTACCGGGGTGCCCGCCGGATTGACCGGCGGTGCGGCCGGTGCGTTGCCAGGCGCACCACCCGACGGCGGGCCCGACCATTCGGGTGGCCGTTCGCCCGGATTACCGCGCGGGGGAATGCCGCTCATCAGCGCCGCCACACCTTCCGGTGTCGCGTAGGCATCGACAAGCGGGCCGATCAACGCAGATCCGATCAGCGCGCCAATCACCGCGAACGGATTGTCCTTCTTCACAGCGTCGATCCGGCGCATCAACTCTTCCGTGACCTGCTGCTTCAGGCTGATGCGCAGCGACGGAAAATCGACATATTCGCTGACCGATTGCGCATCGCGCGCATCGATCGCCGATTTCAGGCGACCGAGCGCGACGTACGGCGATGCGTATGCATAGCCGATCGCCACCAGTACGGCGACGGCCAGCACGACGATCACTAGGGGCTTGAGCCGCCACGCGCGGCCCGAAGATCCGGTCACGATGCCTCCGGTGCGGACAGGTTCCGCAATCAGAGACCGCCGTGCGTGGCCGATCGTTCCTCGGCGATGCAGCGATCGATCATCCGGCACACGGCATCGATCGTCCCGACCATGATCAGGCGCGACCGGCCGTGATAGACGCGCACGGGCGCACGGCGCGCCGGTTCCGCGTGATTCAGGCCGGCGTTCAGCGAGACCCGCGCGAATGCGGGCAGCGCTGACGGCAGCAGCGACGCCTGCCGTTCAACTGCGACTTCTTGGTTCCCCACGGGCGCCGCGGCGGACAGCGGCGCGCAGGGCGTGCGGCCGCGCAGGTGACGCAGGCGACCGAATTGACGGAAAGGCAGCAAACGGGAAAGGCGTTCCATGATGTTCTCCTCAGCGAGACCGATTGTCAGAGTTCGCCCGAGCGGATCAGCCCGACGGCGATGCCTTCGAGCGCGAATTCCGCGCTGCCGGCCTTGACGAAGATGTTTTCGTAATCCGGGTTTTCGGCGATCAGCTCGAGGCCGCCGGGCCGGCGCATCAGGCGCTTGACCGTGACGTCGTCGCCGAGCCGCGCGACGATGATCTGGCCGTCCTTCGCTTCCGTGCGCTTCTGCACGGCGAGGAGGTCGCCGTCGAGAATGCCGGCGTCGCGCATCGACAGGCCGCGCACCTTCAACAGGTAGTCGGGCTTGCTGGTGAACAGCGCGGGATCGCACGCGTAATGCTGCGAGATGTGCTCCTGCGCGAGGATCGGGCTACCGGCCGCCACCCGGCCGACGAGCGGCAGCGACAGTTGCATCAGGCCGGCGTGCGGCAGCGTGAACTGGTGCGGTGCGTCGTCGATGCCGAGCAGGCGGATGCCGCGCGACGCGCCGGCGGCCAGCTCGATCACGCCCTTGCGCGCCAGCGCACGGAGGTGCTCCTCGGCCGCATTCGGCGAGCTGAAGCCCAGCTCTGCCGCGATCTCGGCGCGCGTGGGCGGGAAACCGGAGCGCTCGATCGCGCGGCGGATCAAGTCGAACACTTGCTGCTGACGGGCGGTGAGTTTGGTCATGGCTGAACTGTATGGATAGACAGTGAGCTGTATTTTTATACAGTACTTCGCGAATTTCAAGCGTTACTTGAGGTTCGACGCGATCGCGCCGGTTCCGACGCGGTTTCGCGACGTCCGGACGCCGGTTCGTCTGCCGCAACCGTCCGTCCCGTCTGCGTTAGCACTTTTGAGTATTAAAAAATGAAGAACGATTATTTTTAATCATGTAACCCGTTCGTTAGACTGGCCCGACATCGCAATACCGACAACACTGGAGAACCAAGGATGGCGAAGCGCAATACGGGGCTGGCGGGCGGAGTGGGCCGCCTGATCGCAACACTCGCGCTGGGCGCGGCGGCGGCGCTGGGCGTCGCGACACATGCCCAGGCCGATACGACGTTCCTGAACGTGTCCTACGACCCGACGCGCGAGCTGTACCAGGACTTCAACCAGGCATTCGGCAAGGAGTGGAAGGCGAAGACGGGCGAGACGGTCAACTTCAAGCAGTCGCACGGCGGCTCGGGCGCGCAGGCGCGCTCGGTGCTCGACGGCCTGCAGGCCGACGTCGTGACGCTCGCGCTGGCCTACGACATCGACGCGCTCGCCAACAAGGGGCTCGTCAACAAGGACTGGCAGAAGCGCCTGCCGGACAACGCGTCGCCGTACACGTCGACGATCGTGTTCCTGGTGCGCAAGGGCAACCCGAAAGGGATCAAGGACTGGGACGACCTGACGAAGCCGGGCATCTCGATCGTCACGCCGAACCCGAAGACGTCGGGCGGTGCGCGCTGGAACTACCTGGCCGCATGGGCGTACGCGGTCCACAAGCCGGGTGGCAACGAGCAGACCGCGAAGGAATTCGTGACGAAGCTCTACAAGAATGCGGGCGTGCTCGACTCGGGCGCGCGCGGTGCGACGACGAGCTTCGTGCAGCGCGGGATCGGCGACGTGCTGATCGCGTGGGAGAACGAGGCGTTCCTGTCGGTCAAGGAATTCGGTACCGACAAGTTCGAGATCGTCGTGCCGTCGGTGAGCATCCTGGCCGAGCCGCCCGTGGCCGTGGTCGACAAGGTGGTCGACAAGAAGGGCACGCGCAAGCTGGCCGAGGCCTACCTGAATTTCCTGTATAGCCCGCAGGGCCAGGAGATCGCGGCGCGCAACTACTACCGTCCGCGTTCGAAGAACGTGCCGGCGAACCTGACGAAGCAGTTCCCGAAGCTGAAGCTGTACACGGTCGACGACACGTTCGGCGGCTGGACGAATGCGCAGAAGACGCATTTCGCGGACGGCGGTGTGTTCGACTCGATCTACAAGCCGCAGTAAGGCCAGGCAGCAACCCATAACGACAGCGGCGCGCCACGACAGCGCGCCGCATCCCCGATTGCCCGCCGGCGCGACACCTCGCGCCCGCGTTTGCGTCGGACCCGTGAGCAGCAACGACCCAGCAAGAGCATCCGATGACGACGTACACCTTTCGCAAGCCGAGCGCGCTGCCCGGTTTCGGCGTGACGCTCGGCATCACGGTGGCCTATTTGAGCCTCGTGGTGCTGATCCCGCTCGCCGCCACGTTCCTGAAGACCGCGACGCTGTCGTGGGACCAGTTCGTCACCGCCGTCGCGTCGCCGCGCGTACTCGCGTCGTACCGGCTGACGTTCTCCGCCGCGCTCGGCGGTGCATTGATCAACGCCGTGTTCGGCTTTCTCGTCGCGTGGGTGCTGGTGCGTTATACGTTTCCGTTCAAGCGCCTCGTGGACGCGATCGTCGACCTGCCGTTCGCGCTGCCGACGTCGGTCGCCGGCATCTCGCTCGCGGCCGTCTATGCAACCAACGGCTGGGTCGGCCAGTATCTCGCGCCGTTCGGCATCAAGATCGCGTTCACGCCGGCCGGCGTACTGGTGGCGCTGACCTTCATCGGGCTGCCGTTCGTCGTGCGCACCGTGCAGCCGGTGCTCGAGGATTTCGAGCGCGAGCAGGAAGAGGCCGCCGCGTGCCTCGGCGCAACGCGCTGGCTGACGTTCCGCCGCGTCGTGCTGCCGGCCGTGCTGCCGGCGCTGCTCACCGGCTTCGCGCTGGCGTTCGCGCGCGCGCTCGGCGAGTACGGGTCGGTGATCTTCATTGCCGGCAACGTGCCGATGAAGTCCGAGATCACGTCGCTGCTGATCATCACGAAGCTGGAGCAATACGACTACGCGGGTGCGACCGCGCTGGCCGTCGTGATGCTGGTCGTGTCGTTCCTGATGCTGCTGTTCATCAACACGCTGCAGTGGTATCTGCAGCGCAGGACGAGCAAGGGCGCGAGCGGCCCGGCGCCCGCGACTGTCACCGTTGTCGCCGCGGCAGGAGGCCAGCAATGAGCCAGGAGTCCAGTGCCGTGCCGAACAACCCGTCCGCCGCGCGCGCGCGCGCCGCGAAACAGCTCGACCCCGTCAGCGAGCCGCGCGCCGTGCGCTGGTTGCTGATCGGCGTTGCGCTGGCGTTCCTCGCGTTCTTCCTCGTCGTGCCGCTCGCCGCGGTGTTCTTCGAGGCGCTGCGCAAGGGCGTCGGCTTCTATCTCGAGTCGCTCGCCGATCCCGACGCATGGTCGGCGATCAAGCTGACACTGACCGTCGCCGTGATCGCGGTGCCGCTGAACCTCGTGTTCGGCGTGTGCGCATCGTGGGCGATCGCGAAATTCGAATTCCGCGGCAAGGCGTTGCTGACCACGCTGATCGACCTGCCGTTCTCCGTGTCGCCGGTGATCTCGGGTCTCGTCTACGTGCTGCTGTTCGGCGCGCAGGGCTGGCTCGGTCCGTGGCTGCAGGACCACGACGTGCAGATCATCTTCGCGGTGCCGGGCATCGTGCTCGCGACGATCTTCGTCACGTTCCCGTTCGTCGCGCGCGAACTGATCCCGCTGATGCAGGCGCAGGGCACCGACGAGGAAGAGGCCGCGCGCGTGCTGGGCGCATCGGGCTGGCAGATCTTCCGGCGCGTGACGCTGCCGAACGTGAGGTGGGGCCTGCTGTACGGCGTGATCCTGTGCAATGCGCGTGCGATGGGCGAATTCGGTGCGGTGTCGGTCGTGTCCGGCCACATCCGCGGCGTGACCGACACGATGCCGCTGCACGTCGAGATCCTGTACAACGAATACAACTTCGCGGCGGCGTTCGCGGTGGCGTCGGTGCTGGCGCTGCTCGCGCTCGTCACGCTCGCGCTGAAGCTGCTCGCCGAGCGTCACCTCGCCGCCGAACTGGCCGGCGCACGCGATGACGTTCCCGCTCATGCCGGCCCCGTCGCCGCCATTTCGTCGAAATCGTAAAGAGGCAACCAGAATGGGTATCACCGTCCGTCACCTTCAGAAGCGCTTCGGCGATTTCACCGCCCTCGACAACGTGTCGCTCGACTTCCCGCCGGGCGAGCTCGTCGCGCTGCTCGGGCCGTCCGGCTGCGGCAAGACCACGCTGCTGCGCGTGATCGCGGGCCTCGAGCACGCGGACGCCGGACAGGTCGTGCTGCAGGGGCTCGACGTCGCGTCGGTCGGCGCGCGCGATCGCCAGGTCGGCTTCGTGTTCCAGCATTACGCGCTGTTCCGCCATATGACCGTGTTCGAGAACGTCGCGTTCGGGTTGCGCGTGAAGCCGCGCCGCGAGCGGCCGTCGGAAGCCGTGATCCGCGACAAGGTGCACGAGCTGCTGAAGCTCGTGCAGCTCGACTGGCTCGCGCAGCGCTACCCGTCCGAGCTGTCGGGCGGCCAGCGCCAGCGGATCGCGCTGGCCCGCGCGCTCGCGGTCGAGCCGAAGGTGCTGCTGCTCGACGAGCCGTTCGGCGCGCTCGACGCGAAGGTGCGCAAGGAGCTGCGCGGCTGGCTGCGGCGCCTGCACGACGACCTGCACATCTCGACGATCTTCGTCACGCACGACCAGGAGGAGGCGCTGGAAGTGGCCGACCGGATCGTCGTGCTGAACCGCGGTCACGTGGAGCAGGTCGGCAGCCCGCAGGACGTCTACGATCATCCGCAGAGCGCGTTCGTCTACGAGTTCCTCGGCGCGGCGAACCGGCTGCCGGGCACGGTCGTCGGGCGCGGCTTCGTCGCCGAGGGGGCGGCTGCGCCGATCGCGGTCGACGCCGATTTCGCGGGCCCCGCGAACGCGTACGTGCGGCCGCACGACCTGCAGCTGTGGCCGTGCGGCGACGGCCATCGCGACGGCATCGCGGTCGACGTGCGCCGCGTGATCCCGCTCGGCGGCTCGGTGCGGGTCGAACTCGAGGCGCGTACCGGCGGCGCACTCGAAGCGGAACTCGATCGCGACGCATGGCGTGCGCTCGCGCTGCAGGTCGGCGATGGCGCGACGGCCGTGCCGCGCGCGGTGCGCGTATTTCCCGCACACTGACGCCTGAACCCGGCAAAGAGAAGAGGGCGGCTACCGCTCCGGATCGACATTCGAACAACGACAGCCTAAGAGGCATACCCATGAATTTTCAGCAATTGCGCTTCGTGCGCGAAGCCGTGCGCCAGAACATGAACCTGACGGAAGTCGCGAACGTGCTGTACACGTCGCAGTCGGGCGTGTCGAAGCAGATCAAGGATCTCGAGGATGAACTGGGTGTCGACATCTTCATCCGCCGCGGCAAGCGGCTCACGGGGCTCACGGAGCCCGGCAAGGCCGTGCACCAGCTGATCGAGCGGATGCTGCTCGACGCCGAAAACCTGCGCCGCGTCGCACGCCAGTTCGCGGACCAGGACAGCGGCCACCTCGTCGTCGCGACGACGCACACGCAGGCGCGCTATGCGCTGCCGAAGGTGATCCGCCAGTTCACCGACGTGTTCCCGAAGGTGCATCTCGCGCTGCGCCAGGGCAGCCCGCAGCAGATCGCGCAGATGATCCTGAACGGCGAAGCCGACCTCGGCATCTCGACCGAGGCGCTCGATCGCTATCCGGACATCGTCACGTTCCCGTGCTATTCGTGGCACCACACGGTCGTCGTGCCGAAGGGGCATCCGCTCGTCGGCCGCGAGAACCTGACGCTCGACGAGATCGCCGAGTATCCGATCATCACGTACGACCAGGACTTCACGGGCCGCTCGCACATCGACCAGGCATTCACGCAGGCCGGCGCCGTGCCCGACGTGGTGCTGACCGCGATCGACGCGGACGTGATCAAGACCTACGTCGAGCTCGGGATGGGGATCGGCGTCGTCGCGGCGATGGCCTTCGATCCGCAGCGCGATACCGGGCTCGTCGCCCTCGACACGCAGCACCTGTTCGAGGCGAGCACGACGCGCGTCGGGTTGCGCAAGGGCGCGTTCCTGCGCGCGTATGCGTACCGGCTGATCGAGATGTTCGCGCCGCACCTCACCGAAGCGGAAATCGCCGGACTGCTGCGCGAAGCGGTCTGACGGCCGGGCGATGTGCCGGCGGCGCGGCAAGCGCCCGCCGGACGCGTTGCATGGGGCCGTCATGACGCCGGTTTTGTGTGCGCCATGTCGTGGCGTGCCGGCTCTTCGAACTTTCGATCCTTCGATCGACGTCGTCGCTGACAATCCGGGTTGCCGCGAGCGGCGCCCGTCATGCATTCGCCGGGCAACAGAAAAACAAGACGGCGCATGCGAATGCTCGGTTCGACCTCGTCGAACGCGCCATCTGTATGACTTAACGCGCCGGGGCGCCGGTCGGCAAACTGAGCTGGCGCTGGCGCGTGGCCGGTGTCACGCGCGGCAATCGGCACGTGCAACCGCGCGCTCCGAATAAACCCTTAAATATTGATCAGACGGGTTGCGCGTCGAACCGAAACGGTACAGCATAGCTGCACTTCGCCGGCGTCCCGTCGGCGAGGGCGCGTCGACGACAGCACGCGCCAGGCAGTCGGCCGTCTGCCTCGCTTCCATCCCGTGGTACCGACAAGCAGCATCGATGGCCAATGTCCGGGTAGTGTAGCGCAAACGTTTGCTCGCATTAAAACAACAGTCAAACAATAATCCGGCCCGTCGGGCCAGCCGCCAGGAGATGTGTATGAATGTCCTCTTTCGCCGTCGCTTCCTGACCGCCGCGCTTGCCGTCGTCGCGGTCGCTGCCGCACCGGCCGTCCACGCGCAATCCACGGCCAAGCCGAAGGTCGCGCTCGTGATGAAGTCGCTCGCCAACGAGTTCTTCCTGACGATGGAAAACGGCGCGAAGGAATACCAGAAGCACAACGCCAGCCAGTTCGACCTGATCACGAATGGTATCAAGGACGAGACCGACACCGCGAACCAGATTCGCATCGTCGAGCAGATGATCGTATCGAAGGTCGATGCGATCGTGCTCGCGCCGGCTGATTCGAAGGCGCTCGTGCCGGTCGTGAAGAAGGCGGTCGACGCGGGCATCGTCGTCGTGAACATCGACAATCGGCTCGACCCGGACGTGCTGAAGTCGAAGAACCTGAACGTGCCGTTCGTCGGCCCCGACAACCGCAAGGGCGCGCGCAAGATCGGCGACTACCTCGCGAAGCGGCTGAAGGCGGGCGACCAGGTCGGCATCCTCGAAGGCGTGTCGACGACGACCAATGCGCAGCAGCGCACGGCCGGCTTCCAGGATGCGATGAAGGCGGGCGGGATGAAGGTCGTGTCGGTGCAGTCGGGCGAATGGGAGATCGACAAGGGCAATGCGGTCGCGTCCGCGATGCTGAATGAATACCCGAGCCTGCGGGCGCTGCTGTGCGGCAACGACAACATGGCGATCGGCGCCGTGTCGGCCGTGCGGGCGGCGGGCAAGCAGGGCAAGGTGTTCGTGGTCGGCTACGACAACATCAACGCGATCAAGCCGATGCTGAAGGACGGCCGCGTGCTCGCGACCGCCGACCAGTACGCGGCGAAGCAGGCGGTATTCGGCATCGACACGGCGCTCAAGGCGATCGCCGAGCATCGCAAGCAGGCCGACATGTCCGGCGTGGTCGAGACGCCCGTGGATCTCGTGACGAAGTAACGCCACCCCGTCACGGCCGCCGCGCTCAAGAATCCGGGCCGGTGGCCGTTATACGGAGTGAGCGCGATCACGGCCAGTGCATGCACTTGTGAGCGTCATACCCGCGCGCCGCGTGCGCGCGGCCGCAACCAGGATCGCGATGGAACCGACCTTCCAACCCTCCCGTTCAGCCGTTCCCGTGCTGTCCGTCTCCGGCGTGGGCAAGACCTATGTCGAACCGGTACTCGCCGACGTCACGCTGGCGCTCGCGCCGGGTGAGGCGCTCGCGCTGACGGGCGAGAACGGCGCCGGAAAGAGCACGCTGTCGAAGATCATCGGCGGGCTCGTCGACCCGACGACCGGCACGATGCAGCTCGGCGGCCAGGCCTATGCGCCGGCGAGCCGCACGCAGGCCGAGGCGCTCGGCGTGCGCATGGTGATGCAGGAGCTGAGCCTGCTGCCGACGCTGACGGTCGCCGAAAACCTGTTCCTGAACCGTCTGCCGCGCCGCTTCGGCATCATCGATCGCGCATGCCTGCGCGACGATGCGCGTGCGGCGATGGCGCAGGTCGGGCTCGACGCGGTCGACCCCGATACGCCGGTCGGCGCGCTCGGCATCGGCCACCAGCAGATGGTCGAGATCGCGCGCAACCTGATCGGCGACTGTCGTGTGCTGATCCTCGACGAGCCGACCGCGATGCTGACCGCGCGCGAGGTCGAGCTGCTGTTCGAGCAGATCGACCGGCTGAAGGCCCGCGGCGTGGCGATCGTCTACATCTCGCACCGGCTCGAGGAGCTCGCGCGCGTCGCCGAGCGTGTCGCGGTGCTGCGCGACGGCCGGCTCGTGCACGTCGGCGACATGGTCGCGACAACGTCCGACGGGCTCGTCACGCTGATGGTCGGGCGCGAGGTCGGCGAGCATATCGATCTCGGCGCTCGCCATATCGGCGCGCCGCGACTCGTCGTGTCGGGCATGACGCGCGGCACGGCCGTGCAGGACGTGTCGCTCGAAGTGCGCTCGGGCGAAATCTTCGGCATCTCGGGGCTGATCGGTGCAGGGCGCACCGAACTGCTGCGGCTGATCTACGGCGCGGACACGCCGGACGCCGGGATGATCGCGGTCGGCGATCCGCTGAAGCCGGCGCGCATCGGATCGCCCGTCGACGCGGTGAAGCACGGCATCGCGCTGATCACCGAGGACCGCAAGGGCGAAGGGCTGCTGCTGTCGCAGTCGGTCACGTCGAACGTATCGCTCGGCCAGCTCGACCGGCTCGCGCGCGGCGGCATCGTCGACACGACGCGCGAGACGGCGCTCGCCGAACGGCAGATCGACGCGTTGCGGATCCGCACGCACGGCACCGCGCAGGCGGTCGGCGAACTGTCGGGCGGCAACCAGCAGAAGGTCGTGATCGGCCGCTGGCTCGCGCGCGACATGGGCGTGTTGCTGTTCGACGAGCCGACCCGCGGGATCGATGTCGGCGCCAAATTCGAGATCTACACGCTGATGGGCGCCCTCGCGCGCGAGGGCCGTGCGCTGGTGGTCGTCTCGAGCGACCTGCGCGAGCTGATGCTGATCTGCGACCGGATCGGCGTGATGTCGGCCGGCCGCATGACCGCCGTGTTCGAACGCGGCAACTGGACCCAGGATGCGCTGCTGGCCGCGGCGTTCGCCGGCTTCGGCCGCGACGCGCTGCCGGACGGTGCGCGGCATCCGGATGCGGGAGCGGCGCCGCGCACCGCTTCCGGCACTTCGACGACAGGACGACGACAATGACCCAGCCTCCCGTATCCCCGAGCGACGCAGGCGCGCAGCAGGACGTGACGGGGCGCCGCGCGCGCACGCTGTCCGGCACGCGGCTCGGCGTGTCGAACTATCTCGGGCTTGCCGGCGCGCTCGCCGCGATGATCGCGCTGTTCTCGACGCTGAGCTCGCATTTCCTGACTTACGATACCTTCAGTACGATCGCGAACCAGATCCCCGATCTCGTCGTGATGTCGGTCGGGATGACCTTCGTGCTGATCATCGCCGGCATCGACCTGTCGGTCGGCTCGGTGCTCGCGCTGGCCGCGTCGATGGTCAGCGTGGCCGCGCTGAAATGGCAGTGGGGGCCCCTGCCGGCCGCGCTGATCGGGATCGCGGTCGCGACCGTGACCGGCTCGCTGACGGGCGCGATCACGGTCGCCTGGCGGATTCCGTCGTTCATCGTGTCGCTCGGCGTGCTCGAGGCCGCGCGTGGCGTCGCATACCAACTGACGAATTCGCGTACGGCCTACATCGGCGACGCGTTCGATTTCCTGTCGAACCCGATCGCGCTCGGCATCTCGCCGGCGTTCCTGATCGCGGTCGCGGTAATGATCGCGGCACAGTTCGTGCTCACGCGCACCGTGTTCGGGCGTTATCTTGTCGGAATCGGCACGAACGAAGAGGCCGTCCGGCTTGCCGGGGTTAACCCGCGGCCGTATAAAATCCTCGTATTCGCATTGATGGGCGCGCTCGCGGGGCTCGCGTCGCTGTTCCAGATCTCGCGGCTCGAGGCCGCCGACCCGAACGCGGGCGTGGGCCTCGAACTGCAGGTGATCGCAGCCGTCGTGATCGGCGGCACGAGCCTGATGGGCGGGCGCGGCTCGGTGATCAGCACGTTCTTCGGCGTGTTGATCATCTCCGTGCTGGCCGCGGGGCTGGCGCAGATCGGCGCGAACGAGCCGACCAAACGGATCATCACCGGGGCGGTGATCGTGGTGGCGGTCGTGCTCGACACGTATCGCAGCCGGCGCGCGCGCGCCCGGTAGAACTACACAGAAAGCAGACCAGAGAGAAACGGGAAATGGCGACGATCAAGGATGTGGCGGCCATGGCGGGCGTGTCGTTTACGACCGTCTCGCACGTGGTGAACAATTCGCGGCCGGTGTCCGCGGATGTGCGTGCGAAGGTCGAGGGGGCGATCCGCGAGCTGAACTACGTGCCGTCGGCGGTGGCGCGCTCGCTGAAGGCGCGCTCGACGGCGACCATCGGCCTCGTCGTGCCGAACAGCACGAATCCGTACTTCGCGGAGCTGGCGCGCGGCATCGAGGACCAGTGCGCGGCGAACGGCTATTGCGTGTTCTTCTGCAATTCGGACGACGATCCCGTGAAACAGCGCAACTACCTGCGCGTGCTGCAGGAAAAGCGCATCGACGGGCTGATCGTCGCGTCGGCCGGCGAGGACGCGGTGCTCGCGCAGACGCTCGCGGACGCGCATGCGCCGCTCGTCGTCGTCGACCGCAACATCGAGGGGCTCGCGGCCGACCTCGTGCAGATCGACCACGAACGCGGCGCCTACCTGGCGACGCGTCACCTGCTCGAACTCGGGCACGCGAAGATCGGCTGCATCACCGGGCCGACCGACACGGCCGTCAGCGCGATGCGCGTGCACGGCTTCATCCGCGCGATGGCCGAGCGCGGAATCGACATCGTGCCGGGCGCGATCGCGGAAAGCGATTTTTCGTGCCTCGGCGGCTATCACGCGGCATCGCGGCTGTTCGAGTCGGTGCGCCCCAGCGCGATTTTCGCGGGCAACGACCTGATGGGCGTCGGCGCGCTGCGCGCGGCGGCCGAGCGCGGGATGCGCGTGCCGGACGACTGCTCGATCATCGGCTTCGACGATATCGAATTCTCTCGCTACACGTACCCGGCGCTGTCGACGGTCGGCCAGTCGGTGCGCGCGCTCGGCGAAATGGCCGCGCAGACGCTGATCGAGCGAATCGGCGGCGGCTCGACGGCTGCGCCGAGCCGCCGTCGCGTCGTGTCGCCACGCCTCGTGCTGCGCGAATCGACGGCGGTCTACCGCGAACCGGCTGCGCCCGGCGGTCGTCCATGACGGCGCGTGCGGCAGGCGCCGGCCGCGTGACGGTGGTCGGCAGCCTCAACATGGATCTCGTCGTGCGGGCGCCGCGGCTGCCGTTGCCGGGCGAAACGCTCGCTGGTCACGCCTACGCGCAGGCCGCGGGCGGCAAGGGCGGCAACCAGGCCGTCGCGGCCGCGCGGCTCGGCGCGCAGGTTGCGATGATCGGTTGCGTCGGCGCGGATGCGCACGGCACCGCGCTGCGGGCCGGCCTCGAGACCGAAGGCATCGACTGCTCGCGGCTCGCGACGAGCGCAACGGCGTCGACCGGCGTTGCATTGATCGTCGTCGACGACGCCAGCCAGAACACGATCGTGATCGTCGCGGGCGGCAACGGCGAGGTCACGACCGACACGGTGGCGCGGCACAACGCGGCGCTGGCCGCGACCGACGTGCTGATCTGCCAGCTCGAGACGCCACCGGACGCCGTGTTCGCGGCGCTGTCGGCCGGGCGGCGGCTCGGCCGTACCGTGGTGCTCAATCCGGCGCCGGCCGTCGCGCCGCTGCCCGACGGCTGGCTGCCGCTGGTCGATTACCTGATCCCGAACGAAGTCGAGGCGGCCGCGCTGACCGGGCTGCCGGTGCGCAATCCGGCCGAGGCGGAAGCCGCGGCGCGTGCGTTGCAGGCGGCCGGCGCACGCAATGTGCTGATCACGCTCGGTGCACGCGGCGTGTTCGCGCTGACGGCCGACGGCGTGGCGCGCCACTATCCGGCACCCGTCGTCAAGGCGGTCGACACGACCGCGGCCGGCGATACCTTCATCGGCGGTTTCGCCGCGCGGCTCGCGGCCGGCGAGGACGTCGACTCGGCCATCCGCTTCGCACAACGCGCGGCGGCGCTGTCGGTCACGCGCGCAGGCGCGCAGCCGTCGATTCCCACCCTCGCCGAACTGGCCGAATAGGGCTCGATCGCGCATCGCAGCCGGCGCCTGCGGCAGCAGGCGGCCGGCTATCCTTCCCCTATTTTCCGGAATCCGACCTGCGTCCCGTCATTTCATGTCACGGGTCGCAAGCTTCGCATCCATTATTCCGAAATATGTAATAAGCAGATGGATTGCGGGGAAAATTGCTGTCAATACCATCAAGTTGTGCGACGGACGGTCGTAAATGCATCGGAGCGAAACACTGTTTCGAAAAACGGGCCGGGCCCGTCCATGACGACGCAACACAGGAAGAATGATGGTGATCGGAAACCTGACGATACGTGCGCGCATCGGTTTGACGATGGCGTTTCTCGCGGTACTGCTGGGGGTGATCGGTGTACTCGGTGTGTACGGAATGACGCGCACGAACGACGCGACGCGCGAGATTTTCACGAACCAGATGCCGAGCGCGGTCGACGTGGCCGTGGCGGAGATGTACTCGGCACGCGAGCGCCTCGCGCTCGATCGCGCCGCACTGCTGGCCGGCACGCCCGACGCCGCGGCCGCGGTGGAGCGCAGCCGCGCGATGCGCACGCAGTCCGACGCGTGGTGGCAAAAGTACCTTGCGCTGCCGCGCGGCCCGGAGGAGGACCGGATCGCGCAGGACGTCGCCGCGAAGCGGCAGGCGCTGCAGCGCAGTTGCGACGCGTTCGGGAGCATCGTCGGGACCGGCGACCACGACCGGATCGGCGAGGGCGCCAAGCAGCTGCAGGTGCTTTACAGCGATCTCTCGACCGCAAGCGAAGCGCTGCGCAATTTTCAGTTCACCGACGCACAGGCGGGCTTCGACCGCGCGGAATCGGTGTATGAAACGCTGCGCGTGGTGTCGATCGTTGCGCTGGCGGCCGGTTTCGTCGCCGCGGTGCTGTCGTGGCTGACGCTCAGCCGTGCGATCGGCCGTCCGCTCGCGGACGCGCTCGCGCATTTCGACGCGATCGCCGCGGGCGACCTGCGCCGCTCGATCGTGGTGCATCGGCGCGACGAAATGGGCCAGCTTCTCGACGGTCTCGCGAAGATGCAGCGCGGGCTGGTCGACACGGTGCGCACCGTGCGCGGCGGCAGCGAGTCGATCGCGACCGCGGCCCGGCAGATCGCCGCCGGCAACATCGACCTGTCGTCGCGTACGGAAGAGCAGGCATCCGCGCTGCAGGAGACCGCATCGAGCATGGAGCAACTGACCGGCACCGTGAAGCAGAACGCGGACAATGCGCGGCAAGCAAGCTCACTGGCCGCGAACGCGTCGGAGATTGCAAACAAGGGCAATACGGTGGTCGGCCAGGTGGTCGGCACGATGGGCGAGATCAACGACAGCTCCGCGAAGATCGCGGACATCATCGCAATCATCGAGGGAATCGCGTTCCAGACCAACATCCTGGCACTGAACGCAGCCGTCGAAGCCGCGCGTGCCGGCGAGGAAGGCCGCGGCTTCGCGGTCGTCGCGGGCGAGGTGCGCAGCCTCGCGCAGCGTTCGTCGAGCGCGGCCAAGGAAATCAAGATGCTGATCGACGCGTCGGTGGAGCGCATCCGGACGGGGTCGACGCTGGTCGACGAAGCCGGCCGCACGATGAGCGACGTGATCGGTGCGGTGCAGCGCGTGACGGACATCATGGGCGAGATCGCGGCGGCGTCCGAGGAACAGAGCGGCGGCATCGACCAGGTCGCGCGCGCGGTCGCGCAGATGGACGAGGTCACGCAGCAGAACGCCGCGCTCGTCGAGGAAGCGGCGGCGGCCGCGCAATCGCTCGACGAACAGGCCACGCGCCTGCGCGAGACGGCGTCGGTGTTCCGGATCGACGACGACGCGGCGCACCCGGCCGCCGCCGCACGTCAGGCGCCGCGCACGGTGCCCGCACCGGCCGCGGTGCCGGTTTCGTCGCCCGCACCGACCGTCGCACGCGACGATCGCGACGCAGCGCCGAAACGCGTCGCGCCGGCGCGCAAGCCGGCGGCCGCGTCCGCCGCACCTGCGCCGGTGGCTGCCGGCGCCGACGACTGGGAGACGTTCTGATTCGCGCGCGCCGCGCATCTATCCCCATTTGGTAGCACACGACGCCCGCGACATGCGGGCGTCGTCGTTTCGGCGACCGACGGAATGTGACGGCGCACGTGAACGTCCGTGCATCGCCGCGCGTTGCATGTGCGCATCCGCGCTACGGGTATCTCCGGACGATGCGAAAAAAATTTGTAACGGCGCACGACGCGTGTCGTCGTAAACGTCCGCTCGAACGTCTAGGGATGAAGGGGAGGGTGAAGGGCGCAGCGACGACGACGGGGGTGTCCAACACACGAGACGTTCCGATGCTCGACGAGACGTGACGGATGCAGTTTCTGCGACACGGGAGATTGATTGTAAAGCGTCGAAATGCGTTGTCCAACCGGTGTTGTCGAGAATGACGAACTTCATACGAAGAGTTCGTGAAAAAAAATAAGAAAGGGTTTAGGATGAATTCGAACGCGCTTGCTTCTGCGCAGTCATAGAAGGCAAGCACGTCTTCAGACTCAGGCGAGGGAGGTAGCATGGATATTTACAGCAGCTTCGCGAACCGCTTCGAAAAGACGCGAGAGGAAGAGTTCTCGCTGGAGGAGTACCTCGCGCTCTGCAAGAACGATCCGTCAGCGTACGCCACGGCAGGCGAACGCATGCTGGCTGCAATCGGGGAACCTGAACAAATCGATACCCGCATCGACCCGCGCCTGTCGCGGATCTTCGCGAACAAGGTTATCAAGGTCTATCCGGCGTTCCGCGAGTTCTACGGCATGGAGGAAGTGATCGAGCAGGTGGTCGCATACTTCCGCCACGCCGCGCAAGGGCTCGAGGAGAAGAAGCAGATCCTCTACCTGCTCGGTCCGGTCGGTGGCGGCAAGTCGTCGATCGCCGAGCGCCTGAAGCAACTGATGGAGCGCGTGCCGTTCTATTCGCTGAAGGGTTCGCCCGTCAACGAATCGCCGCTCGGGCTGTTCGACTACGACGAAGACGGCCCGATCCTCGAAGAGCAATACGGCATTCCGCGCCGTTACCTGAAGAACATCCTGAGTCCGTGGGCCGTCAAGCGCCTGCACGAATACAACGGCGACATCCGCCAGTTCCGCGTGGTGCGCCGCTATCCGTCGATCCTCCGGCAGATCGGCATCGCGAAGACGGAGCCTGGTGACGAGAACAACCAGGATATTTCCTCGCTCGTCGGCAAGGTCGACATTCGCAAGCTCGAACAGTACGCGCAGGACGATGCCGATGCGTACAGCTACTCGGGCGGCCTGTGCCTGGCGAACCAGGGGCTGCTCGAATTCGTCGAAATGTTCAAGGCGCCGATCAAGGTGCTGCACCCGCTGCTGACCGCGACGCAGGAAGGCAACTTCAAGGGCACCGAAGGATTCGGCGCGATTCCGTTCGACGGGGTGATCCTCGCGCACTCGAACGAGTCTGAGTGGAAGGCATTCCGCAACAACCGCAACAACGAGGCACTGCTCGACCGGATCTTCGTCGTGAAGGTGCCGTACTGCCTGCGCGTGTCGGAAGAGGTCAAGATCTACGAGAAGCTGATCCGCAACTCGTCGCTCGCCGAAGCCGTGTGCGCGCCGGGCACGCTGAAGATGATGTCGCAGTTCTCGGTGCTGTCGCGCCTGCACGAGCCGGAGAATTCAAGCCTGTTCTCGAAGATGCAGGTATACGACGGCGAGAACCTGAAGGACACCGATCCGAAGGCGAAGTCGTATCAGGAGTATCGCGACTACGCGGGCGTGGACGAAGGGATGACGGGCGTATCGACGCGCTTCGCGTTCAAGATCCTGTCGCGCGTGTTCAACTTCGATTCGAGCGAGGTCGCGGCGAACCCCGTGCACCTGATGTACGTGCTCGAACAGCAGATCGAGCGCGAACAGTTCCCGCCGGAAACCGAGCAGAAGTACTTGTCCTTCGTGAAGGACGTGCTCGCGTCGCGCTACGCGGAATTCATCGGCAAGGAGATCCAGACGGCGTACCTCGAATCGTATTCCGAGTATGGTCAGAACATCTTCGACCGCTACGTCACGTATGCGGACTTCTGGATCCAGGATCAGGAATTCCGCGACCACGACACGGGCGAGAGCTTCGACCGCGCCGCGCTGAATGCCGAGCTGGAGAAGATCGAGAAGCCGGCCGGCATCAGCAATCCGAAGGATTTCCGCAACGAGATCGTGAACTTCGTGTTGCGCGCGCGGGCGGCCAACGCCGGGAAGAACCCCGTGTGGACGAGCTACGAGAAGTTGCGCGTCGTGATCGAGAAGAAGATGTTCTCGAATACCGAGGAACTGTTGCCGGTCATTTCGTTCAACGCGAAGGGGTCGGCGGAGGAGCAACGCAAGCATGAGGACTTTGTGAACCGGATGGTCGCGAAGGGCTATACGCCGAAGCAGGTGAGGCTGCTTTGCGACTGGTACCTGCGCGTGCGCAAGTCGTCATGACGCGCGCGGTACCGCGCCCGTGCGGCGAGTCCGTACGGGCGCCTTCAGAGGCGCCGCCCGCATGACGGCAGACGGCATGCGCGGCGAGTGCCCCGGCAGATCGACTTTCGAGCGGGAGACCGGGAGTGCTTCATCAAATCATCGACCGCAGGCTGGCCGGCAAGAACAAGAGCATCGCCAACCGCGAACGCTTTCTGCGTCGCGTCAAGAACTACATTCGTCGTGCCGTGTCCGACGCGGTGCGCGACCGTAGTATCAAGGATATTCAGAGCACGCAAAGCATCACGATTCCCCGCAAGGACATCGCGGAGCCGAATTTCCGGCACGGGCCAGGCGGGCGTCGTGAATACGTGCACCCGGGCAACGAGGACTACGTGCGCGGCGACAAGATTCCGCGTCCGCAGGGCGGCTCGGGCGGAGGCGGCAGTCAGGCGAGCAACGAAGGCGAAGGGCAGGACGACTTCGTGTTCGAACTGTCCCGCGACGAGTTCATGCAGTATTTCTTCGACGATCTCGAACTGCCGCGCCTCGTGAAGACGCACCTGCTCACGGTGCCGAGCTGGAAGAACGTGCGCGCGGGCTGGTCGGCGGAAGGCACGCCGAACAACATCGACGTCGTGCGCTCGCTGCGCAGCGCGCTCGGCCGGCGCATCGCACTCGGCTCGCCGCTCGTCAACGAGCTGCGCGAGCTCGAGGCGCGGCTCGAGGCGCTGAAGGGCGACACCGACGATCGCCGCGAGGAAATCGCCGTGCTCGAGGCCGAGATCCATCACCTGAAGGGGCGCATCTGGCGGATCCCGTTCATCGATCCGTTCGACCTGCGCTACATCAACCGCGTGAAGCAGCCGCAGCCGTCGAGTCAGGCCGTGATGTTCTGCCTGATGGACGTGTCGGGCTCGATGGACGAGCAGCGCAAGGATCTGTCGAAGCGTTTCTTCATCCTGCTGTACCTGTTCCTGAAGCGCAACTACGAGCGCATCGAGGTGGTGTTCATTCGTCACCACACGCGTGCGGAGGAGGTCGACGAAGATACCTTCTTCCACTCGACCGAAAGCGGCGGCACGGTCGTGTCGAGCGCGCTCGAGCTGATGCGCAAGGTGATGAACGAGCGCTACTCGCCGACCGAGTGGAACATCTACGGCGCGCAGGCGTCCGACGGCGACAACTGGACCGACGATTCGCCGAAGTGTCGCAAAATCCTGGAAGAGGATATCCTCACGAAGACGCGTTACTTCGCGTATATCCAGGTCGCGCCGGAAGAGCAGAATCTGTGGCTGGAATACGCGCAACTGGCGTTGTCGCAACCGCATCTCGCGATGAAAAAAGTGGAATCGGCTGCCGACATCTACCCGGTGTTTCGCGAATTGTTCGAAAAGCAGGTGGAAATGTCATGACGACCCGCCATCTGCACAACGAGTCGCGCGGCTACGAGCCGCGCCCTTCCGGCGACGACACGGCCGGTCCTGCCGCATCGCAGCAAAGCGGCCGGACCGAACCGGCGCCGCCGGCCGCCGACTTGCCCGGTGCCGGGCAGAAGGAAGCGCGTATGAACGTTGCCGAACGCAAGCCGCTGCCGTGCCCGTCCGACTGGACGTTCGAACTGCTCGAGGAATACGACACGCACATCGCGCAGGTCGCCGAGCAATACGAGCTCGATATCTATCCGATCCAGCTCGAACTGATCAGCGCCGAGCAGATGATGGATGCCTATGCGTCGGTCGGGATGCCCGTCAACTATCGCCACTGGTCGTTCGGCAAGCATTTCCTGTCGACCGAGAAGAGTTATCGCCGCGGCCAGATGGGCCTCGCGTACGAAATCGTCATCAACTCGAACCCCTGCATCGCGTATCTGATGGAAGAGAACACGATGACGATGCAGGCGCTCGTCATCGCGCACGCGGCGTACGGGCACAACTCGTTCTTCAAGGGCAACTACCTGTTCCGGCTGTGGACCGACGCGCACGCGATCATCGACTATCTCGTGTACGCGAAGAACTATGTCGCGGAATGCGAGGAGCGCTACGGCCTCGATCGCGTCGAGGAGCTGCTCGACTCGTGCCATGCGCTGATGAACTACGGCGTCGACCGCTACAAGCGGCCGCAGAAACCGTCGCTGTCGAAGGAGGCCGCGCTGCGGCGCGAGCGCGAGGCGTATCTGCAGTCGCAGGTGAATGAACTGTGGCGCACGCTGCCGGGCAAGAAGCCCGAGCTGATGGAGGAGCAGGAGGGGCGTTATCCGCCGGAACCGCAGGAAAACCTGCTGTATTTCGCGGAAAAGAACGCGCCGCTGCTCGAGCCGTGGGAGCGCGAAGTGATCCGCATCGTGCGCAAGATCGGCCAGTACTTCTATCCGCAGCGGCAGACGCAGGTGATGAACGAAGGCTGGGCGACGTTCTGGCACTACACGCTGCTGAACACGCTGTACAACCAGGGCAAGCTGGAAGACGGCTTCATGATGCAGTTCCTGCATTCGCACAGCAACGTGGTCTACCAGCCGCCCGTCACGAAGCCGTACTACAGCGGGATCAACCCGTATGCGCTCGGTTTCTCGATGATGAGCGACATCCGCCGGATCTGCGAAGCGCCGACTGAAGAGGACTACAAGTGGTTTCCGGAGATCGCGGGCACTCCGTGGCTGCCGGCGATGCACTACGCGATGCGCAACTTCAAGGACGAGAGCTTCATCGCGCAGTACCTGTCGCCGCACCTGATCCGCGAGATGCGGTTGTTCTCGGTGCTCGACGACGACATGCGCGATTCGCTCGAGGTGTCGGCCATTCACGACGAGTCCGGCTACCAGTACGTGCGGCAGGCGTTGTCGCGGCAGTACGACATTCATCACCGCGAGCCGAATATCCAGGTGTGGGCCGTGAACACGCGCGGCGACCGCAGCCTCACGCTGCGCCACTTCATGACCGACAACCGCCATCTGTCGAACGACAGCGAGGAAGTGCTCAAGCACATGGCGCGGCTCTGGCAGTTCGACGTCTACCTGGAAAGCGTCGACGAGGCCGGCACCGTGCGCAAGCGCTACGAGTGCCGCTATGTGCCGCCGGAGGTGCGTGTCTGAGTCTCACCGAGCATAGCTTGCATCGGACGCCAGCCTGACGGCTGGCGTTTTCATATGACGAACGCGCGGCGGGAGAAGATTCTTCTACATCCGGACGAACCCGGAAAGCCTGTTACTTTACATTTCGCTAAAATCCCGTAGCGCCGTGCGCCGGAACCGGTGCCACGTGCGACCGCACGCGGCGGCCCGCAGCCGTCTCGCCCAGAAAGTACTAAAAGGAACAGACCAACCCATGGACGTCCAGACCGACCAAGCTGCGCTGTCCGCGCATGACACCCGGCGGCGCGTGTTCGCCATTGTCGGCGCCTCGTCGGGCAACCTCGTCGAGTGGTTCGACTTCTACATCTACTCGTTCTGCGCGCTGTATTTCGCGCCCGCGTTCTTTCCGAGCGGCAATACGACGACGCAGTTGCTGAACACGGCAGGCGTGTTCGCGGCCGGCTTCCTGATGCGTCCGATCGGCGGCTGGCTGTTCGGCCGCATCGCCGACCGTCACGGCCGCCGCGCGGCGATGATGATCTCGGTCCTGATGATGTGCGGCGGCTCGCTCGTGATCGCGGTGCTGCCGACCTATGCGCAGATCGGCGCGCTGGCGCCGGCGCTGCTGCTGGTCGCGCGCCTGTTCCAGGGGCTGTCGGTGGGCGGCGAATACGGCACGAGCGCAACCTACATGAGCGAGGTCGCGCTGAAGGGGCGGCGCGGCTTCTTCGCGTCGTTCCAGTACGTGACGCTGATCGGCGGCCAGCTGTGCGCGCTGCTGGTGCTCGTGATCCTGCAGCAGGCGCTGTCGAATGACGAACTGAAGGCGTGGGGCTGGCGCATTCCGTTCGTCTGCGGGGCGGCGGCCGCGCTGATCTCGCTGTACCTGCGCAAATCGCTCGACGAGACGTCGACGAGCGCATCGCGCGACAAGAAGGACGCCGGCACGATCCGCGGCGTGTGGCAACACAAGGGGGCATTCTTCACGGTGGTCGGCTTCACGGCCGGCGGCTCGCTGATCTTCTATACGTTCACGACGTACATGCAGAAGTACCTGGTGAACACGGCCGGCATGCACGCGAAGACGGCCAGTAACGTGATGACCGTCGCGCTGCTCGTCTACATGCTGATCCAGCCGGTGTTCGGCGCGCTGTCCGACAAGATCGGCCGCCGCACGTCGATGATCCTGTTCGGCACGTTCGCGGTGATCGGCACGGTGCCGCTGATGCACGCGCTGAAGACCGTGACGAGCCCGACGGCCGCGTTCGTGCTGATCACGATCGCGCTGGCGATCGTCAGCTTCTACACGTCGATCAGCGGCCTCATCAAGGCCGAGATGTTTCCGCCCGAAGTGCGCGCGATGGGCGTCGGCCTGTCGTATGCGGTCGCGAACGCGATCTTCGGCGGCTCGGCCGAGTACGTCGCGCTGTGGTTCAAGTCGATCGGCAGCGAGGAAACCTTCTACTGGTACGTGACGGTGCTGTGCGCGATCTCGCTGATCGTGTCGTGGCGGATGCGCGATCCGAGCAAGGAAGGGTATCTGCGTCACGAACCGTGATCGACAGGGCAGCCCGGCCAGGCTGCCCATATCGACCGGCAACGTGCAACAGGACGGCGCTCCGCCACGCAGGCGGCGCGCCGTTTTTTCATGCGCGGCGTCTTAGCGTGGACGCGTGCGGGCTCATCGCCGGCCGCACGATATCGATATCGCAATCGCTTCGTTGTCCGCCGCGGGCGATGCTTTTATTCTGAGCGTGTAGTTCGTGTGACACCTCCTTGACTGGGATTCGCGCCCGCTGCGTGCAGCGGGCGTTTTTTTGTGCGCATGCGTTGCATGCGGCCCCTGCAAGCCTCATCACGAAACCCGCAGAGCAAAGCACCATTCGTTGGTTCGGAATCGCCGCACGCGCTGATACGTTAGCGGCTTCGCGACGACACCCGGCGTCGCGATGTTCCTCGAACCGGCCGCCGCGCGATCCGCGGCGGTCTTCATGACAAATCAGGTCGTGCACATGAAATTCCACACTCTCGCCACGTGGCTCGTCGGGGCCGCACTCGTCACGGCCGGCACGGTCGCGCATGCGGACCGCCTCGACGACATCCGGAAGGCCGGCGTACTGCGCGTCGCGACCTTCGACAGCAATCCGCCGTTCGGCTATGTCGACGGCAAGAACAATCACATCGTCGGCCTCGACGTCGACTATGCGAAAGCGCTGGCCGACAAGCTCGGCGTGAAGCTGCAACTGCAACCGACCAATCCCGCGAACCGCATTCCGTTCCTGACCTCCGGCAAGGTCGACCTGGTGCTCGCGAATTTCACGATCACCGACGAGCGCGCGAAGCAGGTCGACTTCAGCATCCCGTATTTCTCGTCGGGCCAGCAGTTTCTCGCGAAGAAGGGCGTGCTGAAATCGGCCGACCAGCTGAACGCCCTGCGCGTCGGCGTGGACAAGGGCACGACCAACGAGATCACGCTGCGCGAGAAATTCCCGAGGGCGACGATCGTCGCGTACGACGACACGCCGTTCGCATTCGCCGCGCTGCGCGCCGGCAACGTGCAGGCGATCACGCAGGACGGGCCGAAACTGATCGGCCTGCTCGCGAACGTGCCCGACAAGCAGAACTACGAGATCCCGGCGTTCACGATCTCGAACGACTATATGGGCGTCGGCGTGCCGAAGGGCGAGACGCGCTTGCTCGGCTTCGTGAACGACACGCTGAAGGGGCTCGAGGCGAACGGCCGCGCGGGGCAGATCTATGACGCGTGGTTCGGTCCGACGACGAAGACGCCGCTCACGCGCATCTTCCGCATCGGCGACAAGACCTGAGTCGCACGCACGATGCGCCGCGTTCCGCCGCCGGCCGTGCCGGAGGACAGCGATCGCGGCGTATTCCGTTTTTCCTGATCGCGTACTTCTCGCCCGCACCACAGCATGCTCGGTCTGGCTCCCAAATATCTGTCCTGGCTCTGGCAGGGCTTCCTGCTCACGCTCGGCCTCGCGGCCGCGTCGGCGCTCGCCGCGACCGTTGGCGGGCTGCTGCTCGCCGTCATGCGGCATGCGCGCGGCACGGCACCGCGCGCGCTGGCGGCCGGCTACGTCGTCGCGTTCCGCAATACGCCGCTGCTCGTGCAATTGCTGTTCTGGTACTTCGGCGTCGCGTCATTGCTGCCCGACACGTGGATCGCGTGGCTGAACGCGCGCCACGCACTGAGCGCGGGCCCGCTCACGCTCGCATGGCCGTCGTTCGAGTTCGTGGCCGGCTGGGTCGGGTTGAGCGCGTACACGGCCGCGTTCGTCGCCGAGGAATGCGAAGCCGGGCTGCGTGGCGTGCGCCGCGCACAGCATGATGCCGCCGCGGCGCTCGGCCTCACGCCGATGCAGTCGCTGCGCTACGTGGTGCTGCCGCAGGCCGTGCGCATCGCGCTGCCGCCGCTGTTCGGCCAATACATGAATCTCGTGAAGAACTCGTCGCTCGCGATGGCGATCGGTGTCGCCGAGCTGTCGTATGCGTCGCGGCAGGTCGAGACGGAGACGTTCAAGACCTTTGCCGCGTTCGGTGTCGCGACCGTGCTGTACGTCGCCGCGGTGGCCGCGATCGAGGCCGGCGCCTATGCGGCCACGCAATGGCGCGACCGGCTCGGGGCGGGGCGGTGACGATGGACTTCTCGCTGCTGCTCGACAACCTGCCGTACCTGCTCGTCGGCGCATTCCCGGATGGCCCGATCGGCGGTGCCGCGCTGTCGCTCGTGCTCGCGATCGCGTCGGCCATCGCGTCGGCGGTGCTGGGCGTGGCACTCGGCGTCGCGATGGCGCTCGCGCGCGGCCCGCTACGCGTGCTGCTGCTCGCGTTCATCGGCTTCTTCCGCGCGATTCCGGTGCTGATGCTGATCTTCTGGACGTATTTCCTGATGCCGATGCTGCTGCACATGGACGTGCCGGGACTCGCGACGGTCGTGTGCGCGCTGGCGCTGATCGGCGGTGCGTATCTCGCGCATGCGGTGCATGCGGGCATCGTCGCGGCCGGCGACGGACAGTGGCAGGCGGGGCTGTCGCTCGGGCTCACGCGCTGGCAGACGGTGCGCTACGTATTGCTGCCGCAGGCGATCCTGATCATGACGCCGTCGTTCGTCAACCAGTGGGTCGCGCTCGTGAAGGATACGTCGCTTGCCTATATCGTCGGCGTGCCGGAGCTGTCGTTCGTCGCGACGCAGGTGAACAACCGGCTGATGGTGTATCCGGCGCCGATCTTCCTGTTCGTCGCGGCGATCTATCTGGTGCTGTGCACGTGCCTCGACGGCGCGGCGCGCGGGTTGCTGTCGCGCCGCCCGCGTGCGCAGCGTATCGCGCAGGCGACGGCCGAGCGCACGGAACCCGCGCGCTGACGGTGGGGCGCATTGCCGCTGATGAGGATCGATGGCCTGCGGCTACCCGCGGCGCGGCGCGCCGCCACTGCGTGAGCGGCGACGGGCGTGACGGTGCTGCGGCGCGTCAGCGTCAGGACGCGCTGTAGTGCGTATCGAAGACCGCGCGCAGCGTCGACGGACCGGTCGCGAAGTCGCCCCACAGCGGGCCGTCGCTCTGCGCGAACGCGAGCGGCGTCGTACTGATCGACGCGAGGCGGAAGCGCCATTGCGCCGCTTCCTGGCGGAACGCGGTGAGCTGCATGTCGGACAGCCCCGTTTGCGCGCTCGCGAGCGTGACGAGCGGATCGACCGGATCGTTCGCGACGCGCACTTCGAAGTGCAGGTGCGGGCCGGTGGCCGCGCCGGTCATCCCGACCGAGCCGATGCGCTGGCCCTGCTTGACGGTTTCGCCGGTCTTCAGCCCGCGCGCGAACGCGGACAAATGCGCGTAGTAGGTCGAATAACCGTCCGCGTGATCGACGATCACATAGTGGCCGTAGCCGCCGGGATCGGTGCCGACGAACGACACGACGCCGTCGGCCGCCGCATTGACCGGCGTGCCGGACGGCGCGGCGAGATCGACGCCGGTATGGAATGCCATCGCCTGCGACAGCGGGTGGATGCGTTCGCCGAAGAACGAGCTGATGCGCGTCCATTTGACGGGCATCGTGAACGCGGCCGCTTCGAGCGGCGCGCCATCGAGCGTGTAGTACGCGCCGTGGTCGGCGCCCGGCGCGCGGAACCAGATCGCACCGAACGTGCGGCCCGCGACGCGCAACTCGAGCGCGGTGAGGTGCGGCGTGCCGTTGTTGGTGTCGTACGCGACGCGGTAGTAGTCGCCGCGCTGCGCACTCGCGCGCAGCGCGACCTTGCCGGTGACGAGGTCGCCGAGCTGGATGCGCACCTCGGGCGGCACGTCGAGACGGTTCAGCGTGTCGGACAGCGTGAGTTCGATGTCGCCCGCGCGCATCCCGTGCTGCTGTTCGGGCGGTGCGAACTGGAACAGGCTCGTATAGCCGAGCATGTCGTTGCGGTGCGCGCTGAGCGGCGCGAACAGGCCCGGCTGCGGGCTGCGATCACTGTGTTCGTTGAGTTCGTTGCGCTCGCCGATCGTGCGCGCGAGTTCGCTCGTCACGAAATGCTGCGCGGTGGGAAACGGCGTGTCGGACAGCACGCGCTGCGGAAGCGCGGCCGTGCCCGAATCGACGGCGCCCGGCAGTTGCGAGACGGCCGGCAGCGCGGCGACGAGGCCGAAGGCGGCGAGGGCGCCGAGCACGGCGGCCGGCACGAGCGCGCGCACGAGGCGCTGCGCGCGCCCGGGCGCGAAAGCATCAGGAGTTGCGGCAGGCTTGACCAAAGGTGTCCACATCCAGGAAAGCGGTTCAAAGAGGTGTGGGCGGGAGCCATCGGCGGCCTATCCGTCGGGTGGCGACGGGGGCGGGCGACGGGCGTGCAACAAAACAGGCCCCGCCAGGGGCCTGTGTCGTTTCCGTTCGACCCAACTCGCGGGCGAGCCCGCTTCGAACGGCGGCGTGAGCTTTCCGGGTCGAACCCGGTTTATCACGAAGACGCTAAAGAAAGATGACAGCGTCAGTCTACCGATGTTCCGCGGAACGTTAAAAATTTTAAAGAGGGTCAGCTCATTCGTTTCGCACTGCGGTAAATCGGGTTAAATCAGCATTTATTGCGCGGCTTTTCGTCGGGCAGGCAATTTTTGCGCGCGCACGCGCAGCGCGGTGGACGTCCCGACCGCGTCGAAACCGGCGTCGAGCATCGCTTCCGCGTCGTTCCACAGATTGCCGCGCAACCGGTTCGAGATCATCGACGCGAACACGCCTTCGAGCAGCGACACGAGATAGACGGCCGCGAGATGAACATCGAGATCGGCGGCGATTTCGCCGGCCGCGATCGCGCGGCGCAGCAGCGCGCCGTTCTCCTCGCTCTGCTCGCACTTCGTATAGAGGATCACGAGCACGCGCTGCATCGGGCCCGGCTCGCCGCGTTGCTGCAGATAATGCGACGCCGCGCGGCGCAGCGTGGCGAACGCGGGCAGACCGCGTTCCGCGAAGTGGCCGACGCGTTCGCCGCGCGCGACTGGATCGATCGCCAGCTTGCCGCGCAGCGGGACGTCTACACGGCGGACGGCGCGCGGCTGAAGCTCGCCGAGCGCCGCTATGCGGGCGGCGTCGCGACGTATCTCGAACTGCTCGACGCGCAGCGCAGCACGTACGAGTCGGGGCAGGCGCTGATCCGGCTCAAGGAACTCAGGCTCGCGAATGCGATTGCGCTGTATCGCGCGCTAGGCGGCGGGTGGGCGCCGGCATCGGCAGGGGACGCTGCCGCGTGATTCAGTCGCCGTGGGGGCGATCGCGCATTGCGATGGGTCGTCGTCCCCCTGGTCGGTGTTCGGTGTTGCTTCCATTGGGCCACCGGCAGAGATCGGCGATGCGCGCATCCGCGCGTCGTCGTCATCCATGTTTTTCTCCTGGCTGTCGCGCTGAAGGGCAGCCTTCGACTCGACACGCATCCCGGCGACCGATCGCGTCGCCGCATGGCCCCCGACCGTGCCGGACTTCCTCCTTTTCGATTCCATCCAGTGCGCCGAAACGTTGCGTGGACGTCGTGGCTCAGGTGCGCCGAATGTCGTGATGGCACGCGGCATTACATGCGGCTTTTAATCCCGGGTTGACGATTCAATTGATTCACGTATTACGAATAATGCAGGGCGGCAAAGTGTCGCGGCAAAACGTTTGTACGGATTGCGCAATCGTTTGCGCTGAAAATTCAGCATGGTGAAAATCGCTCGTTCATTTCCTCTCGGTTGAAAATCGCCGAATGTTTTCGTTGCGATCGGACAACGATGGCAGGATTTGACAGAATTTTGTCATTCCCGAATGGTGATTTTGAAAAGCCAAGCCCGGCAAGGAAAAGCGGGGTTGCTGCAATTTCAAAAAGAAAATGTCTTTAAATTTCAGTGGGTTCGCGAAGATCAAAAAGGACTGCGGACGAAAATATCGGGATTGAAGATTTCAGGGAAAGAGTGTGTGTGAAAGTACGTAAAGCGAAGATTGTCATGGATGATTTAACAATGATTTACAGAATTCTTTCATTCGTATCTCGATAATGCCGCCTCGTGACGGACGGGAGCCAACCACACGCTGCCTTTTGTATCCGCCACGTCGTCCATTCCCTTTGCAATTCTCACGGAAAACGTCATGAAAAAATCCCTCCTGACCGCTGTCGCACTCGCGGCCCTGTCCACGTCGGCCTTCGCAGATGGCACCGGCACGATCAACTTCACGGGCGAGATCGTCGCGGGCGCATGCGGCATCGATTCGGGCTCGGTCAACCAGACCGTGAACCTCGGCAAGGTGCCGACCCACACCTTCAAGCAGGCCGGCGACAAGTCCACGCCGACCAACTTCGACATCAAGCTGACCGACTGCGACACGAGCATCGCCCAGAGCGCGTACTTCACGTTCACGGGCACGTCGAGCGCGGGCCAGCCGAAGCTGCTCGCCACGATCGGCTCGGCCACCAACGTCGGCATCCGCCTGCAGGCCGCGTCGGGCGAATACCTCGACAACGGCGCCGAGCAGAAGGCGCCGACCGTGCTGCAAAACGGCACCAACGTCGCGCGCTTCGCGGCGATGTACGAAGCGACGGCAGCCGGCGTGACGCCGGGTACCGCCGACGGCGTCGCGAACTTCACGGTCCGCTACCAGTAAGCGTCCGTACCGGAGAAGGGGTGTGCACACCCTTTCTCCGTCTTTCCTGCCTTCCTGCTTCTTCTTCCTCGGACTTCCGGTAGCGCCGCGTGCGAATCAGACATTCCTTCCTTTGCGTCTCCGTGCTGGTGGTCGGCAGCCAGAGCCATGCGACGGAATTCAATTCGTCGTTCCTCGACATCGACGGCACGAGCAATGTCGACCTGTCGCAGTTCTCGCAGGCCGACTTCACGCTGCCGGGCGAGTACATGCTCGACGTGCAGGTCAACGACCTGTTCTACGGGCTGCAGGCGATCCAGTTCATCGCGCTCGACGCATCCGGCGCGGGCAAGCCGTGCCTGGCGCCGGAACTCGTCGCGCAGTTCGGGCTGAAGCCGTCGCTCGCGAAGGACCTGCCGCGCTTCCAGGGCGGACGTTGCGTCGATCTCGGCGCGATCGAGGGGGCGACCGTGCGTTACCTGAAGAGCGACGGACGGCTGAAGATCACGATTCCGCAGGCAGCGCTCGAATTCACCGATTCGACCTACCTGCCGCCGGAGCGGTGGTCCGAAGGCATTCCGGGCGCGATGCTCGACTATCGCGTGATCGCGAACACGAACCGCAACTTCGGCTCGGGCGACAGGCAGACGAATTCGATCCAGGCCTACGGCACGATCGGCGCGAACTGGGATGCCTGGCGCTTTCGCGGCGACTACCAGGCGCAGTCGAACGTGGGCAACACGGCGTACGCGGACCGCACGTTCCGCTTCAGCCGGCTTTACGCGTTTCGCGCGCTGCCGTCGATCCAGTCGACGGTGACGTTCGGCGACGACTACCTGAGCTCGGACATTTTCGACACGTTCGCGCTGACGGGCGCGTCGATCCGCAGCGACGACCGCATGCTGCCGCCTTCGCTGCGCGGCTACGCGCCGCTGATTTCGGGCGTCGCGCGTACCAACGCGACCGTGACCGTGTCGCAGGCGGGGCGGGTGCTGTACGTGACGCGCGTGTCGCCGGGCGCGTTCGCGCTGCAGAACATCAACACGAGCGTGCAGGGCACGCTCGACGTCGCGGTCGAGGAAGAGGACGGCAGCGTGCAGCGCTTCCAGGTAACGACGGCCGCCGTGCCGTTCCTCGCGCGCACCGGACAGCTGCGCTACAAGGCGGCCGTCGGCAAGCCGCGGCAGTTCGGCGGCGCCGGCATCACGCCGTTCTTCGGCTTTGGCGAAGCCGCGTACGGTCTGCCGTTCGACATCACGGTGTACGGCGGTTTCATCGCCGCTTCGGGCTATACGTCGATCGCGCTCGGCGTCGGCCGCGATTTCGGCACGTTCGGCGCGGTTTCGGCCGACGTCACGCATGCGCGCGCGCGCCTGTGGTGGAACGGCGCGACGCGCAACGGCAACTCGTACCGCATCAACTATTCGAAGCACTTCGACGGGCTCGACGCCGACGTTCGCTTCTTCGGCTATCGCTTCTCGGAGCGCGAGTACACCAACTTCGCGCAGTTCTCGGGCGACCCGACCGCGTACGGCCTCGCCAACAGCAAGCAGCGCTACTCGGCGACGATGTCGAAGCGCTTCGGCGACACGTCGACCTATTTCTCGTACGACCAGACGACCTACTGGGCGCGCGCGTCGGAGCAGCGCGTGGGCTTCACGCTGACGCGCGCGTTC
The DNA here is from genome assembly GCF_003854235.1 of Burkholderia sp. Bp8998. NCBI lineage: Bacteria > Pseudomonadati > Pseudomonadota > Betaproteobacteria > Burkholderiales > Burkholderiaceae > Burkholderia > Burkholderia sp. Bp8998. The sequence continues at coordinate 165,729 of NZ_QTQF01000007.1, read as the reverse complement.
TCGATCGGCGCATTGCGCAACCTGAACGTCAGCGTGTCGGCATTCCGCACGCAGAGCGCGGGCGCGAGCGGCAACCAGTTCTCGGTGACCGCGACGCTGCCGATCGGCGGCCGCCACACCGTCACGTCGAACCTGACGACGGGCAGTGGCAGCACGAGCGTGAACGCGGGCTACGTCTACGACGATCCTGCCGGCCGGACCTATCAGGTCAACGCGGGCGAGACCGACGGCCGCGCGTCGGCGAACGCGAGCTTCCGCCAGCGCACGTCGACGTACCAGCTGACCGCGCAGGCGTCGACGCTCGCCAACGCGTATGCGGCCGCGTCGCTCGAGGTCGACGGCTCGTTCGTCGCGACGCGGTACGGCGTGTCCGCGCACGCGAACGGCAATGCGGGCGATACGCGCCTGCTGGTGTCGACCGACGGCGTGCCCGGCGTGCCGCTGTCCGGCACGCTCACGCATACCGACTCGCGCGGCTATGCGGTGCTCGACGGGATCTCGCCGTACAACGTGTACGACGCGACCGTCAACGTCGAGAAGCTGCCGCTCGACGTGCAGGTGTCGAACCCGATCCAGCGCATGGTGCTGACCGACGGTGCGATCGGCTTCGCGAAGTTCGCCGTCGCGCGCGGCAGCAACCTGTACCTGACGCTGACCGATGCGGCCGGCAAGCCGCTACCGTTCGGCGCATCGGTGCAGGACGCGGCGAACGGCAAGGAGCTCGGCATCGTCGGCGAGGGCGGTGCCGCGTTCCTGACCCAGGTTCAGCCGAAATCCGCGCTCGCGGTGCGCGCGGGCGAACGCACGCTGTGCACGGTGGACGCACTGCCGAACCCGCTTCAACTCGAAGGCACGCCGATTCCGGTGACGTGCCAGGCACCCGGCGCGTCGCACGCAGCGGCCGCACGGGACGAACGATGATTTCACGGATCCCGCGATGAACCATGCTTTCCCCCTTTCCTTCCTGCGACGCATGTCGTGCATGCTGGCCGCGGCCAGCGCACTGCTCGCCGGCGCCGCGCACGCGGCGATCGTGCCGGACCGCACGCGGGTGATCTTCAACGAAGGCGAACAGGCCGCGATCGTCACGATCACCAACAAGAGCACGACGTATCCGTATCTCGTGCAATCGTGGCTCGAGGACGCGAAGGGCAACAAGATCACGTCGCCGCTGATGGTCGTGCCGCCGCTGCAGCGCGTCGAGGCGAACGAACGCAACGTGCTGCGGATCGCGAAGCTCCCTGGCGCTGCGCTGCCGGCCGATCGCGAATCGGTGTTCTACCTGAACATCCGCGAAGTGCCGCCCAGGACCGATACGCCGAACACGCTGCAGATCGCGCTGCATACGCAGATGAAGCTGTTCTACCGGCCGAAGGCCGTGCAGCCCGTGCGCGACGAGGACTGGACGCTGCCGATGACGCTGCGGGTGGACACGGCCGCGCACAGGCTCGTGCTCGACAACCCGACGCCGTACCACGTGACGGTGGTCGAGGTGACGGCAGGCGCGCAGAAGACGCCGGTGCCGATCGAGCCGGTGATGGTGAGCCCGATGAGCACGGCCGACGTGCCGTTCAAGGCCGCGGCGCCGTCGACGCTGTTCGTCACGCATATCGACGATTACGGCGGCCAGGTGGCGGTCGAGTATGCGTGCGACGCGGGTGCGTGCAAGAGCGTGAAGCGATGAGCGGCGGGATGCGCGAACGGCAATTGCCGGCGGCGTGGCTGCGCTGGCTCGTGCTCGCGTTGCTGGTCGCGGCGGCGCAGCCGGCGTGGGCACTGCGATGCCTGACGAACAGCGGCGCGACCTCGCTGACCGAGCCGATCGGCGGCGTTGCGTCGTATCCGACCGACGCGCCGGATGGATACGTGATCTGGGTGTCGCCGGTCCGCACGACGTCGGGGTATTGCTACAAGGACCTCGGCGACGCCGGCAGCCTGAAAGTCGTCGACAACATCTATTTCTACGCGAACCCGAATCGCACGAACCCGGCCGCGTGGGGGCTGGAAATCGGCATCCGCTACCAGGGTATCGACTACTTCGACAAGACGAGCAATCGCGGCGGCGGCGTGTTTACCGGGTATGCGGTGCCGCCGTGCAGCAGGTACGACTTCGACCGCGGGCGTTGTCAGCAGACCCGGATCAGCATCGACTACCAGGTCGTCGTGCGCAAGAAGGGCAACTGGGTCGAGCCGCCGAGCGATACCTACACGGTATTCCAGTTCGACGGCGAGTTCGGGCTGAATGCGTACAACCCGAGCTTCCAGTATCGCCTGAGCGGCTTGCGCAACCTCAAGCCGACGCCATGCTTCGTCGACGTGCTCGTGACGCCCGAACCGGGCATCGTCAATTTCGGTCAGGTACAGGCGGTGGGTAACGGCTTCCTGCCGGCGGTGCCGCGCAAGCGGTTCTCGTTGTCGTTGACCAAGAAGTGCAACGTCGCGGTGCGGGTCGATGGCTATTTCGAAACGAGCTTTCCGGTGCAGAACGGTTTGCTGGTGCCGGCGAAGGACAGCAATTTCGGTATCGGCATCGAGGACAGCCAGGGCAAGGCCATTCCGTTCAATCAGCAGTTCACGCTCGCGCAGTTTCCGTCGAACGTGATGAATCAAGGCGTGCTGATGGACGCGGTGCTGAAATCGTTCGGGCCGCCGAAGATCGGGCGATTCGATGCAACCGCAACGATCCGGTTGTTCATCTACTGACGTGACAGGCGTGGGCGCAGCCGGGCGCACCGTACACACGCTCGACAGCGCACCGACCCGCGAAAAGATCCGAACGCAGCGCGATCCTTTGCGCGCGCTCCCCATCAGCCGAAACGTCGCTCTCATCGATTGATCAGACAAATCCGACAGTCCGAAGGGGTATCTCGTAATCGTATTGAGAATGATTTGCGTTTACGTTAAATTGCGCTATCTCGGAATTAGACGGAGCAGATCGATGGCAATGGCGGAAGTGCTCGAACGACCGGCGGCGGCAACGGCGAACCCGTTCCTCGGCAGTTATCCGGACCTGCCATCGCGCGCCGCGCCGCGTGCGCAGGGCGCGCTGCTCGACGTGCTGGTTTCCCATCGCGCGATGCTCGTCAACGTCGCGCGCGGCTTCGTCGGTTGTGCGAGCCGGGCCGAGGATGTCGTGCACGACGTGTTCGTGAAGCTCGTCGAATTCCCGAACCAGGACGCGGTGCGCCAGCCGGTCGCGTACGTGACGCGGATGGTGCGCAACGCGTCGATCGACGCGTGCCGCCGGCAAAGCCTCGAGAACGTCTATCACACGGAAGAGGACGACGGCTTCGATGTGCCGTCGCCGGAACCGACACCCGAGGCCGCGCTGATGACGCGCGACACGTTGCGCCGCGTGTGGGCCGCGCTCGACGACCTGCCGGCGCGCAGCCGCGCGGCGTTCGAGATGGTACGGCTGCGCGAGGAGACGCTGCAGACCGCGGCGCGCGCGCTGAACGTGTCGCAAACACTCGTGCATTTCATGGTGCGCGACGCGGAGCGGCACTGCGCGGAATGCCTCGACGCATGCCATCGCGGCGTCGCGTGCCCGGTGTTTCTCGGCGGCCGTGCGCGACGGCGGTAAAAAATCGCGCCGGCCAATCGTCTTCAAGACAGGAGCGGCCGATTCGACCGTTCGCCGCTTCGCATCCTTCAACCACCTCCCGCCTTTTTTCGATCATGACGCAAGCCACGACGCCTTCCGCCGACACCGACGACCTCGTCTACACGGTCGTCATCAACGACGAAGAACAGTATTCGATCTGGCCGACGTTCCGGCCCGTGCCGGCCGGCTGGCGCGAGGTCGGCATGCGCGGCCCGAAGGCCGACTGCCTCGCGCACATCGAGACCGTCTGGACCGACATGCGCCCCGCGAGCCTGCGCCGCGCGATGGACGGCGACCGCGCGATGCGCGCGTCGTGACCCGCTGCGCCGCGTGTGCGGCGCGCCACCTGAAGAGGACGTTGCATGACCCTGCTTTCGTTGCCGACGCTCGACGACCTGCGTATCGAGCCGGGGCTGCCCACCGTCGTATCGCCGCGCAGCGCCGACGGCATGTCGATCGAAGAGATCGCGCCGCTCGCGCATGCGATCGCGGCCGACACGCTCGAACGGGCGGGCGGTGTGCTGTTCACGGGCTTTCACGTGCCGTCGATCGATGCGTTCCAGCAGTTCGCGGCATCGTTCGGCGATCCGCTGATCGGCTATGAATACGCGTCGACGCCGCGCAGCCAGGTCGAAGGTGCCGTCTACACGTCGACCGAATACCCGCCGCACCGTGCGATTCCGCTGCACAACGAGCAGTCGTACACGCGCGAGTGGCCGCTGCGGATCTGGTTCCATTGCGCGCTCGCGGCGCCGAAGGGCGGTGCGACGCCGATCGCGGACAGCCGCGCCGTCCATCGCGCGCTCGATCCGGCGCTGGTCGCGCGCTTCGAGCAGCGCGAGCTGCTGTACGTGCGCAATTTCGGCCAGGGGCTCGACCTGCCATGGCAGCAGTCGTTCGGCACCGACGAGCCAGCCTCGGTCGAGCGGATGTGCGCGGCGCGCGGGATCGAATGCGCATGGCGCACCGACGACGACGGCGAACTGCTGCTGCGCACGCGCGAACGCTGCCAGGCCGTCGCGCGCCATCCGCGCACCGGCGACCGCGTGTGGTTCAACCAGGCGAACCTGTTTCACCTGTCCGCGCTCGACGACGACATGCAGGAAGCGCTCGTCGACGCGGTCGGGCTCGAGAACGTGCCGCGCAACGTGTACTACGGTGACGGCGAACCGCTCGAGGCCGACGCGCTCGCGGAAATCCGCGGCGTGCTCGACCGCCAGCGCATCGTGTTCCCGTGGCGAACGGGCGACGTGCTGATGCTCGACAACATGCTGACCGCGCATGCGCGCGATCCGTTCGACGGGCCGCGCAAGGTGGTCGTCGCGATGGCGCAGAGTTACACGGTCCCGCGCGCGACCGAACGGAGGACCGATGACGCGTAGTACCGCCGCGCTTGCCGCGCGCGGACTGACGGTGGGTTATCGCGACCATGTCGTGATCGACGGGCTGGACCTGTCGATCGCGGCCGGTCGCGTCACGGCGCTGTGCGGTCCGAACGGCTGCGGCAAGAGCACGCTGCTGCGCACGCTCGCGGGCCTGCAGCCCGCGCGTGCGGGCCAGATCGACGTGAACGGCAAGCCGCTCGCGTCGTTCCGCCGTCGCGCGCTCGCGCGCGAACTCACGATGCTCGCGCAGTTCAACCAGATTCCGTCGGGGCTGACCGTGCGCGAGCTCGTCGCGTACGGGCGCTACGCCTATGGCGGCTTCCTGCGCGGACTGTCGCGCGCCGATCATGCGGCGATCGACGAGGCACTCGACACGAGCGGCTTGTCCGGCGACGCCGAGCGTGACGTCGGCTCGCTGTCGGGCGGCGAGCGCCAGCGTGCGTGGATCGCGATGGCGCTCGCGCAGCAGGCGCAGATCGTCCTGCTCGACGAGCCGACGACCTATCTCGACATCCATCACCAGCTCGACATCCTCGACGCATTGCGTGCGCTGAACCGCGCGCGCGGGCTGACGATCGTGTGGGTCCTGCACGACCTGAACCAGGCGGCCGCGTACAGCGACGACATCGTGCTGATGCGTGCCGGCCGCCTCGTCGCCCAGGGCTCGCCCGACGCGATGCTGGAGCCGGCGCGGCTGCGCACGGCCTTCGGCGTCGACATGCTGAAGCTCGCGCATCCGCGGACGGGCGCGCCGATGTGCGTGCCGGCCTACGGGCCGCCGGCATCCGGCAGGGCGGGCGCGTTCGATCGCGCCGTCGATCGCGCTGTCGACCCGGATATCGCCGTATGACGACGTTCGCGATGCGCAAGCGGCTCGCGGCGAGCGGGCAGGAAGCGGCATCCGGCCGCCGTGCCGGCGCGATCGCGCTTGGCTTCGTCGCGTTGATCGCGGTGCTGGCGGTGCTGCGCGTCGCACCGGACCTGCGCGTGTGGTGGAACGCGGTGCCGGGCAGCGACGCTGCTGCGCTCGCGGGCGTGTTCCTGTTCGACCTCAACCTGCCGCGCGTCGCTGCCGCGCTCGTCGCGGGCGGCTGCCTCGGCATCGCGGGCGCGCTGTTCCAGTCGCTCACGCGCAACCCGCTCGCGTCGCCCGACCTGCTCGGCGTGACGGGCGGCGCCCAGCTCGGCCTGCTCGCGGCGATGCTGGTGCCAGCGCTCGCCGGTGTCGCGTCGGTGCCGCTGCTGTTCGTCTGCGGGCTGATCGCCGCCGCGTGCGCGATCGTCGCGGCCGGCGGCTGGCGCGCGACGCCGCTGCGGCTCGTGCTCGCGGGCAGCGTCTGCATGCTGCTGTTCGCGGCGCTGTCGACGCTCGTGCTCGCGTTCTTCGAGCAGAACATCGCAGGCGCCGCGCTGTGGACCAACGGCAGTCTCTATCAACCGGGCGCGACCGGGCTCGCGCTCGCCGCGCGCTGGCTGGTCGTGCCGCTGCTGGCACTGCCGTTCGTGATCCGGCCGCTGAATCCGCTCGCGCTCGGCGACGAGGCGGCGGCCGCGGCCGGCGTGCGTGTCGATGCGACGCGGCTCGCGGCGACGATCGTCGCGGTCGCGTTCACGAGCGTGGCCGTCAGCATCGCGGGCCCGCTGTCGTATGTCGGGCTCGTCGCGCCGAACCTGCTGCGCCAGGTGCGCGGCGCCCGCGCGGCCCGGCTCGGCGTGCTGGTGCCGCTGTCGGCGCTCGCGGGCGGTGCGCTCGTGCTCGTCACCGACAGCGCGGTACTCGCGTCGGGCCTCGACGCGACGCTGTCGACCGGCGTCGCGATCGCGCTCGTCGGCACGCCGCTGATGCTCGCAATGATCCGGCGCGGCGCCGCGTGGTCGGGCGTGCTGCACGCGCAGGCCGAACCCGCGGCCGGCAACGGCTCGACACGCGTGGTCGGCTGGCTCGAACGGCTCGGCTGGCCGCTGCGTAGCGCGCTGTTCGTCGCGGCCGCCGTGCTCGTCGTGTTCGTCGGTGTGTCGGCCGGCCCCGAATGGCTGTCGCCGGCACGCTGGTCCGCCGCGCTGTCGGGCCACGATGCCGTCGCGCGGATGCTGATCGACCTGCGCATGCCGCGGCTGCTGTGCGCGCTCCTCGCGGGCGCTCTGCTGGCGGCGAGCGGGGTCGCGATGCAGAGCGTCGTGCGCAATCCGCTCGCCGGCCCCGAAGTGCTCGGCGTCACGCAGGGCGCGGGGCTCGTCACGCTGTTCGCGTTGTCGACGTGGCCGCTGATGGGCCACGTGACGCTCGCGGCGGCCGCGTTGATCGGCGGTGCGCTGTCGCTCGCGATCACGCTCGTGCTGAATCACCGGCATCGTTACGCACCGCTCGCGGTCGCGCTGACCGGTATCGCGATCGGCGCGCTGTGGACCACGCTCGCGCAATGGCTGATCACCCAGGAAAGCGTGCAGCCCGCGCGCTTCGTCGTCTGGCTCGTCGGCGGCACCTATGGCCGCAGCTGGGGCGAGGTGTCGATGCTGCTGCCGTGGTGCGTGCTCGCGGTCCCCGTATTCGCATGGCTCGCGCGGCCGCTCGACATGCTCGCGCTCGGCGACGACCAGGCGGCCGCGCTCGGCCTGCCGGTCGCCGCGCTGCGGCCGCTCGCGCTGACGATCGCGACGCTCGCCGCCTGCGCGGCCGTCGCGGCGGTCGGGCCGGTCGGCTTCATCGGGCTGATGGCGCCGCATGTCGCGACGATGCTCGGCGCGCGCCGGCATCGCACGCGGCTGTGGCTCGCGGCCGCATGCGGCGCGCTGATCCTCGGCCTGGCCGATCTGGCCGCCCGCACGGTCGTCGCGCCGCGCGAAGTGCCGGCCGGCGTGCTGACCGCGCTGATCGGCGCGCCATACCTGCTCGGGCTGCTGATCCTCGAGGGGCGCCGCGCCCGGCGCGCGGGGCGATGACGCCGGCGCTCGACGGCGCGTGCGCCACGCGCTTCTCGGCGTTCGCGCCCGAAGCGTTCGCCGCGCATCTCGATGTCGTGTGGCTCGGGATGCCGGACGATGCACACGCGCCGGGCCGGATCCTCGTGCCGGTCAGCGCGCTGCCCGATCATCGCGAGGCCGTGCTCGACGCAATGGTCCGCCATTACGGCGGCAATCCCGCGCAGCATGCGCGTGCGCTGATGTCGCAATGGAGCAAGTACTACTTCGGCCGCGCGGCACCCGCCGGCGTGGTCGCCGCGCTGACGCTCGGCCGGCCGCTCGACATGGCGCCGGAACGCACGTTCGTCGCGCTCGACGACGGGATGCCGGCCGCGCTTTATTTCTCGCCGGATGCGCTCGGCGCACCGTGCGACGCGCCCGCGTCGCGCTATGCGGGGCTCGTCGCGCATCTCGGCGCGGTGATCGACCTGCTTGCGGCGATGGGCCGCGTCACGCCGCGCGTGCTGTGGAGCAACGCGGGCAACCTGCTCGACTATCTGCTCGATACCTACCGTGCGCTGCCGTGCGTGGCGAATCCCGTAAGCGATGCCGACTGGTTGTTCGGCGCGTCCTGCGTCCATGGCGAACCGAATCCGCTGCGCCTGCCGGTGCGCGACGCCGTGCCGCGCTCGCCGCTGCTGCCGACGCCGTTTCGCGCGCGCCGCGTGTGCTGCCTGCGCTATGAAATTCCTGGAGAAACGCAACTGTGTGGAAGCTGCCCCCTTCTATTGACGATGGACGACGCGGCGCTGGCCGGGCAGGACGCGATCCGGTGACGCCGGTGAGACGTGCCGCCCGCCGTCATGCGCTCGGCGCACTGACCGCGCTCGGCGCCGCATGCTGCGGCGCGTGGGTTGCGCCGGCCGTCGCGGTCGCCGGCGACGCGCGCGCCGGGCAGGGCAGCACGACAACGCGACAAGGCCGCTCGCTCGCAGGCAATCCCGTGGTCTCGCAGGCCAGCGCGACGATGCCCGAGCGACCCCAGCGCGTGGTCGCGCTCGACTTCATGTTCGCCGAAAGCGTGATCGCGCTCGACATCGTGCCGGTCGGCATGGCCGATACCGCGTTCTATCCGGGCTGGCTCGGCTACCAGAGCGACCGGCTCGCGCACGTGACCGACATTGGCTCCCGCCAGGAGCCCGGGCTCGAGGCGATCGCCGCGGTGAAGCCCGATCTCATCATCGGCGTGGGCTTCCGGCATGCGCCGATCTTCGCCGCGCTCGACCGGATCGCGCCGACGATCCTGTTCCAGTTCAGCCCGAACGTGTCGGAACACGGCATGCCGGTCACGCAGCTCGACTGGATGCGGCAGATCTTCCGGACGATCGGCACCGTGACCGGACGCGATGCGCGCGCGCAGGCGGTCGAAGCGCAACTCGACGCGGGGATCGTACGCAATGCGGCGCGGCTCAAGACGGCCGGGCGCGGCGGCGAACGCATCGCACTGCTGCAGGATCTCGGGCTGCCCGACCGCTACTGGGCCTATACGGGCAACAGCACGTCGGCGGGCCTCGCGCGCGCGCTCGGGCTCGATCCGTGGCCGAAGAAGCCGACGCGGGAAGGCACGCTTTACGTGACATCCGCCGATCTGCTCCGGCAACGCGATCTCGCCGTGCTGTTCGTCACCGCGATGGGGATCGACGTGCCGCTGTCGTCGAAGCTCGATTCGCCGGTGTGGCGTTTCGTGCCCGCGCTGCGCGAGCACAGGATCGCGCTCATCGAGCGGAACATCTGGGGGTTCGGCGGGCCGATGTCGGCGCTGAAGCTGGCCGACGTGATGACCGATACGATGCTGAAGCTGCCGGCCGTGCGCTGAACGAGTCGCTCGTCGTGAGCGGGCGGGGCAGCGTGTCGGGCCGCGTTGTCATCCGCGTGCCGCATTGACGTTCGTTCTGCGGCATTCCGGTGATGTCACGTGTCTAAGTACACCGAATAATATTTCCTTCCGGATCTTCCCGATCGTCCGAATCTTCTGAACCGAACACCGCCCCGCGCACCGCAATGGTTGCGCGCGGGCGGCCGGTGTTGATGCTTGTTTACGCGCTCAGCGCGTCCGCCCCCTCCCGTGCGCGCGAACGCGAGGGCGTCGTGTCGCTGACGATCTGCCCGTTGTCGAGCTTCAGCAGGCGATCGGCGAGATCGAAATAGCGGTCGTCGTGCGTGATCACGATCACGGCCTTGCCGCGCGCGCGCAGCTCGGGCAGCAGCTGCTCGTAGAACACTGCCTTGAACGACGGATCCTGGTCGGCCGCCCATTCGTCGAACAGGTAGAACGGCCGGTCCTCCAGATACGCGACGACGAGCGCGAGCCGCTTGCGCTGTCCGGTCGACAGCGCGCGGTTCGAGAACGCGCCGTCGACGACCTTCACCTTGTGATCGAGCGCGAGCTTCGCGACCAGCGCGTTCGCGCGCGCATCGGCCTGCGCACGCGCCGGATCGTCAGGATCGTCCGGGTCGACGATGCCGAGCAGTGCATCGAACAGGTGGAAGTCGTTGAACACCGCGCTGAAGCGCTGCCGGTACGCGGCACGCTCGCGCCAGCCGATCGTGTGGCCGTCGACCTCGATCGCGCCTTCCTCCGGCTCGTAGAGGCCCGTCAGCACCTTCGCGAGCGTGGTCTTGCCGCTGCCGTTGCCGCCGACGATGAACACGAGTTCGCCCGGCCGGATCGTCAGGTCGATCGGCCCGATGCGGAACATCCGTTCGTCGCGCTCGTGGAAGTAGGCGTGCGTGACGCCGCGCAACGTGACGGCGCCGGCCGGCGGCACGTCGGGGGCAACGCTGGCGGGCGGCACCGTGCGCAGCGCGCCGAATTCGGCCATCACGCCTTCGATGCGCCCGAGCGACACGCGCGCCGCATTGACGGTCGGCAGGTTGTTCAGCAGTCCGTCGAGCGGCACCAGCATGAACAGGAACACGACGACGTAGCCGGCCGCCGTGCCCGCATCGGCATGCACGCCGAGCTGCGGCCAGAATGCGGCCGCGCCGAGGAACACATAGAACAGGAAGATGATCCAGCCGACGCCGACCGCGTACGCGCTGAACGCGCGGCGGCGGTGGTCGCGCACCTCGCCGATCGCGGCGCCGAGCTGGCCGTCGACGAACTGGCGCGCGCGCGCGTCGTGCAGCTTCAGTTCCTTCGCACCGGAGAACAGCGAGCCGAGATAGCCGAACAGGCGGTCCTGCGCGTGGCCGGCCGCCTCGAGCGACGCGATCGCGCGGCGATCGCCGGTGTGATAGCCGAGCGAGCCCGCGATGATCGCGGTCAGCGCGAGCACGCACACGGGCCACGACAGCCACGCGAGATAGCCGAGGCAGCCGAACACGATCGAGCCGTGCATCACCAGGTTCGGCAGCGCGAAGAACAGCATCGACACGTTGGTCGCGTCGTCGGTCAGAACCGACTGCACGGGCGCCGCGCCGATCCGCTCGATATCGCGCAGCTCGGCCGCGCCGACGCGCCGCGCGAGATGCACGCGCAGCCGCGCCATCGTGTCCTGCGACAGCCGGGCGAACAGCGTGCCCGACACGATGCGCGTGACGAGCGCGATCACCGCGCACAGCGCGAAGCGCCACGCGAGCGACGCATCGGCTGCGCCGGGCGTCGCGAGCGCGCGGTTCAGCGTCGCGACGAGCAGCACGCTCGCGACGCCGTTGAGTACGCAGGCGACGAGCGCCAGCGCGAGCGATGCGCGGCTTTCGCGCAGCAGCGCGAGGATCAGGCGGGCCGCGGGGCGGCCGGGGGAAGCGTCGAGGGACGGCGGGGAAGAAGGCTCGTGGGCGGCTGTCATCGGCAACGTCGGTAAATGATGGGCAGGCAAACCCTGCGGAAACGGCAGGACTGGTGCGAAAGCAGCACGCGGGACGGGCCCGGTCGCGGCTTTCCTCCCTGATAGACGAACGGGCCGCGCAAATATTTAGCCCTGCCTTCAAAAAATGCGTCCGTGCCGACTTTGCCCGCAAAACGGTAAAAAATCGGCCGCGCCGTTCGTCACACCAGTGAAGCCGCCCCATGCGGCCCCGAGACTTGGCCGAAGCGGCCGGACCGAAGGACTTCACGCACATGACGAGTTTCCCGACTGCGTTGCATCACCGAATCCGCGAACTGGCGCGCCGTGCGCCCGACGCGCCCGCGCTCGCCGCGCCTTTCCAGAATGACCTGCGCCTGTCGCGCGGCGCGCTCGACGCGCGTGCGTCGCACCTTGCCAGCCAGCTGCGTGCGGCCGGTGTCGGCGCGGAAGTGCGGGTCGGCGTGTGCGTCGAACGCTCGTGCGAGCTGTTCGTCGCCTTGCTGGCCGTACTGAAGGCGGGCGGCGTGTTCGTGCCGCTCGATCCGCGTCATCCGGCCGCGCGCCTCGACTGGATCGTCCGCGATGCGCAACTGCGCCACGGGATCGTCGATGCGGCGGGCCGCGCTGCGCTCGTCACGTCGTTCGAATACGTGTTCGACGCGGCGTCCGCGGAGGACGCCGCCTTCGTCGACGTCGACGACGAAGACGTGCCGGTGCATCCGCGCTCGGCCGCCTACATGATCTATACGTCGGGCTCGACCGGCACGCCGAAGGCGGTGGTCGTCGAGCACGGGCCGCTCGCCGCGCATTGCGACGCGCTCGCGGCCGCGCTGCCGATCGAAGGCGGCGACCGCCTGCTGCATTTCGCGTCGGTCAACTTCGATGCCGCGCACGAATGCTGGCTCGCGCCGCTCGCGATCGGCGCGAGCGTGACGATTGCGCCGCCGCAGCCGTTCTCACCGGACGCCGCCCATGCGCTGATGATGCGCGAGTCGGTCAGCGTCGCCGCGTTCCCGCCGGCCTACCTGCGTGAATTCGCGGCCGTCGCCGCGCGCGACGGCGTGCCGCCGGCCTTGCGCGTGCTCGCGTTCGGCGGCGAAGCACTGCCGCAACAGGCATTCGAATTCGTGCGCCGCACGTTCCCGTCGGTGCGCCTGATCAACGGCTACGGGCCGACCGAGGCCGTGATCTCGCCGATGCTGTGGCCGGTTGAGCCGGGTGAAACGCCCGTGCTGGCGGCGGACGACGCGTATGCGTCGCTGCCGATCGGCCGCGCGATCGGCCCGCGGGTCGCGCGCATCGATCGCGACGCGCAACGCGCATCGGGCGAAGCAGGCGACGGCGGCGAGCTGCTGCTCGGCGGCGTATGCATCGCGCGCGGCTATCACGGCCGCCCGGCGCTGACCGCCGAACGCTTCATTCCCGATGCGGACGGCGAGCCCGGTGCGCGCGTATACCGCACCGGCGACCTCGCACGACTGCGTGCCGACGGCGCTTTCGACTATCTCGGCCGCCTCGACGACCAGGTCCAGGTGCGCGGCGTGCGCGTGGAGCCCGCCGAAATCGCCGCATGCCTGCGCACGCATCCGGCGGTGGCCGATGCGGCCGTGATCGCCGAAGACGGCAACGGGCCAACGCGGCTGATCGCGTGCGTCGCGCTGCGCGCGGCTGCCGACGACGCAGCGCTGAAGGCGCACGTGGGCGCGCAGTTGCCCGCCGCGTGGCAGCCGCACCGGTTCGTGCGCTGCGACGCGCTGCCGTACACGCTGAACGGCAAGATCGACCGTGCCGCGCTGCGCGAGCGCATCGCCGCCGCGCGCGACACCGGGCAACCCGCAGGCGACGCGCCGTGCACGCCGACCGAGCAGCAGATCGCGGGTCTCTGGCAGACGCTGCTCGGCCTCGACACGACGCCGTCGCGCGACGACCGCTTCTTCGCACTGGGCGCCGACTCGCTCGCCGCGATGCAACTGCAGGCCGCGATCCGCGCCGGGTTGCGCGTGAACCTGCGGCTCGACACGCTGTTCGCCGATCCGGTACTGGCCGAGCTGGCCGCGCACGTCGATCGCGCGGAACGCGAAACGAGCGAGCCGCTGACCGCGATTGCCGCACGCCGTGCACCGGCCGATGGCGCAGCATCGGATGTGCCGTATGTCGATCGTGCCGCATCGCTCGCACAGCAACGGTTCTGGGTGCTCGCGCAAACGCGCGACGCCAGCGCCGCGTATCACATCGCCGCGCACTGGAAGATCGACGGCGCGCTCGACCGCGCCGCGCTGCAGCGCGCGCTCGATCACGTGATCGGGCGGCACGCCGCGTGGCGCACGACGCTCGTCGACCATGACGACGGCATCGTGATGCAGCGCATCCATGCTCATCTGCCGGTTTCGATCGCGATGCTCGATTTGCGCACGCAACCGCCGGCTGTACGCGATGCGCAAGCCGCGCGCATCGCCGAACGCGACGCGGGCGCGCCGTTCGATCTGTCGAACGGGCCGCTGCTGCGCGCGACGCTCGTCGTGTTTGCCGACGCGCGCCATCGGCTGCTGCTCACCGCGCATCACGCGATCACCGACGGCTGGAGCTCGCGCTGCGCATTCGACGAGTTGTCGGCCGCGTACCGCGCGTATGCGGAGGGCCGCGAACCGTCGTTGCCGGAACTGCCGATCCAGTACGCCGACTACGCGGACTGGCAGCGCGACATGCTCGCCGGCGGCGAAGGCGAGCGTCAGCTCGACTACTGGCGCGGTGCGTTGCGCGGCGTGCCGGGCCCGCTCGCGCTGCCGGTCGACCGGCAGCCGGGCGCGACGCGCACGCTGCAGGGTGCACGCGTGTCGGTCCGCCTGCCCGACGCGGTCGCGGCCGACGTACGCCGTCTCGCGCGCGACGCGCAGGCCACGGTCTTCACGGTGCTGCTGGCCGCGCTCGACGCCTGGCTGTCGCGCCTGACCGGCGAGACCGACGTGGTCGTCGCGGTGCCGGTCGCGCATCGTCAGCGTCCGGAAACGCGCGCGCTGCTCGGCCTGTTCCTGAATACGGTCGCGCTGCGTGTACGCGTGACGCCGACGCTGCCGTTCCGCGCGCTGGTCGACACGGCACGCACGGCGGCACTCGGCGCGGTCGCGCACCAGGACGTGCCGTTCGAGCGCGTCGTCGACGCGGTGAAACCGCCCGTCAAGCGCGGCGACGAATGGCTGCGCGTGAAATTCGCGCAGCAGTTCGATGCACGGCACGATAGCGTGCTGCCGGGCGCGACCGCGGTTGCAACGCCGGGGCCCGATCTCGCCGCACGCTTCGACTTCGCTCTGGATTTCACCGACGACGCGCACGGGATCGAACTGGTCGCCGCCCATGCGACCGACTGCATCGATGCCGACACCGCGCGCGCATGGCTCGACAGCTATGCGACGCTCGTCGGGTCTGCTGCACATGAACCGCACCGCACGACGGCCGAACTGCCGTGCGATGCGTCTCCGGCATCGCGCCAGCCGCGCGACGGCCGTGCATTGAAGACCGAACACGCCGACATCGTCGCCGCATTCGCACGGCAGGCCGCTGCGTATCCGCATCGTGTCGCGCTCGCCGATGCGTCGGCGTCGCTGACGTTCGCGGAGCTCGACGATGCGTCGAACCGCATCGCACATGCACTGAAACTGCGCGGCGCGACGGCCGAAGCACCCGTCATCGTCTGCATCGAGCGCTCGGCCCGCTTCGTCGTCGGCCTGCTCGGCGCACTGAAGGCCGGCGCGCTGGCCGTGCTGCTCGACCCGGCGCAGCCGGCCGCACGCCTCGCGGCCGCGGCCGCCGATTGCGGCGCACGCTGGGCGCTCGTCGCGCAGGGCCGGGATGTGGCCGCGTGGCCGGCCGCCGGCGACGCGCAGCCGCTCGACGTCGACGCGCTCATGCAGGACGCAGCGCTCGCACTTGCAGCCGGCGTACGCGTCGCGCCGCATCCTGAACAGGGCGCCTATCTGATCTATACGTCGGGTTCGACCGGCACGCCGAAGGGCGTCGTCGTGTCGCACGGCGCACTGGCCGACTACGTGCAGGGGATGCTCGACGAACTCGCGTTCGCACCGGACGCGTCGTTCGCGATGGTGTCGACCGTCGCCGCCGATCTCGGCCACACGACGCTGTTCGGCGCGCTGTGCGCGGGCCGCACGCTGCACCTGCTGCCGGCCGCGTGCGCGTTCGACCCGGACCTGTTCGCGGACGAGATGCGCCGCCGCGACGTCGGTGTGCTGAAGATCGTGCCGAGCCACCTGCAGGCACTGCTCGACGCGCGCGTGCCGGCCGACGTGCTGCCGCGCCACGCGCTCGTGACCGGCGGGGAAACGCTCACGTGGACGCTGGTGGCGCGCATCGCCGCGCTCGCGCCCGCCTGCCGCGTGATCAACCATTACGGGCCGACCGAAGCGACCGTCGGCGCGATCGCGTGCGACACCACATCGGTCGCCGCCGATGCGCGCGATCCCGCGAGTGGCGTACCGCTCGGCGTGCCGCTGCCGAATGCGCGCGCGCTGGTGCTCGACGCGTTCGGCGCATGCGTGCCGGCCGGCGCGACGGGCGAGCTGTACCTGGGCGGGCCGGGCGTGGCGCGCGGCTACCTGAACCGGCCGGCGCAGACCGCCGAGCGCTTCGTGCCCGATCCGTTCACGCCCGGTGCGCGCCTGTATCGCACCGGCGACCGCGTGCGCCTGCGCGCGGACGGTCATCTCGCGTTCCTCGGCCGCATCGATGAGCAGGTGAAGATCCGCGGCTATCGCGTCGAACCGGGCGAGGTGAGCGCGGCGGTACGCGCGGCCGGCCCGATCGCGCAGGCCGAGACGCTCGCGATCGCGCACGACGGCCGCCTGCGCCTTGCGACGTTCGTCGTGACGCGCGACGGCGCGGCATTCGACGAAGCCGCCGTGCGCGCGGCGCTCGGCGCGACGCTGCCCGACTACATGGTGCCCGCGCAGTTCGTCGCGCTCGCGCGCCTGCCGGTGACCACGAACGGCAAGATCGATCGCGCGGCGCTGCGCGAGCTGGCCGCCGCGCCGGTGGCCGCAGTTACCGGCGACGCGCCGCAAGGCCCGGTCGAAACGGCGCTCGCGGAAGTCTGGCAGGCGGTGCTGAAGGCGCCGCACGTCGGCCGCGACGACAACTTCTTCGAGCTCGGCGGCGATTCGATCCTCGTGCTGCAGGTGATCGCACGCGCCCGCAAGCGAGGCGTGCGCTTCACGCCGAAGCAGCTGTTCGACGGCCCGACGGTCGCCGAACTCGCGCGCATCGCGAAGACCGAGGACGTTGCCGCCCCCGCGCCGGCCGCGGGCTCTGCAGCGCCTGCGCCGACTCGGCCCGCAGCGGCTGCGGACGTGATGCTGACGCCTGCACAGCAGCGCTTCTTCGCGCTCGACGTGCCGCATCCGGGCCACTGGAACCAGTCGGTCGCGTTCGACGTGCGCGGTCCGTTCGACGCCGATGCATTCGCGCGGGCGTTCGATACGTTGCTGACCCATCACGACGCATTCCGCCAGCGCTTCGCGCGCGGCGCGGACGGCAACTGGCACGCGAGCGAGGCGGCCAAACCATGCGACGTGCTGCCGTTCGTCGAAGTCGCCGCACAAGACGAAGCCGACGCACTGGCGCGCTTCAATGCGCTGCAGCGCCGTCTCGATCTCGGCCGCGGGCCGCTCGCCTGCGCATGCGCGGCACGGCTGCCGGACGGCGCGACGCAGCTGTATCTGGCGATTCACCACGCGATCGTCGACGGCGTGTCGTGGCGCATCCTCCTCGAGGACCTGGACGCCGCGTATCGCGCCGCATGCGAGCGCATGCCGGTTCGCCTGTCGCAGCCCGGCCTGCGCGCGGATGCATGGGCCGCACGCCTCGCGCGCGCCGCGACGGAACCGGCATCGCCGTTCGCCGCTGAAACGGCTTACTGGGCCGGCATGGCACAGGGCGACGACCTCGTGCCCGATCATCCCGACGCAGCGGCGACGAACGCCGACGCGGCCGTCGTCGTGCAGACGATCGACGCGGCCCTGACCCGCGCCGCGCTGACCGACGCGCACGCCGCGTATCGCACGCAGACGATCGAACTGCTGGCCGCGGCGCTCGCCCTGACGCTGGCCGGTGCTCGCAGCGCTGCTTCGTGCCGCGTCGAACTCGAAGGGCATGGCCGCGAGGCGCTGTTCGACGATGCGGACGCGAGCCGCACGATCGGCTGGCTGACGAGCCACTATCCGGTGACGCTGCCGGTCGAAGCCACGGCGCGCGACACGCTGTGCGCGGTCAAGGACACGCTGCGCGCGGTGCCGCACAAGGGGCTCGGCTTCGGCGTGCTCGCGCACTACGGCGACGCGGCGACACGTGCGGCACTGGCCGCCGTGCCGCGTCCGCGCGTCACGTTCAACTATCTCGGCCAGTTCGACGCACCGCGCGACGCGCCGCTCGTGCCGCGCTTCGGCGGCACCGGCATCGAACGCGACCCGCAAGGGCCGCTCGGCAACACGCTCGCGATCCATGCGTACCTGGACACCGACCGAGACGGCGCGCGCACGCTGAAGGTTCACTGGGTATACGGCGCGCCGCAGTTCGAGCGCGCGACGATCGATGCATTCGCGCAACGCTTTGCCGCCGCATTGCGCGAACTCGCCGATGCATGCGCGTCGCGGGTCGCGCATCGCGGCGGCGGGGCGACGCCCGGCGATTTCCCGCTCGCGCAGGCCGCCGGCCTCACGCAGGCCGCGATCGAACGCGCGCCGCTCGACTGGCGCACGATCGACGACGTGTACCCGCTGTCGCCGATGCAGCAGGGGATCCTGTTCCATGCGCTGTTCGTGCCGGGGCACGCAAGCTACGTGAACCAGCTCGTCGCGACCGCGACGGCGCTCGATGCCGATCGGCTCGCGGCCGCGTTCGGCGCATCCGTCGCGCGCCACGACATCTTGCGCACGAGCGTGATGCCCGACGAGGCCGCGCCGCTGCAATGCGTGCATCGCCATGCGCGGATGCCGGTCGAGCAGCTCGACTGGCGCACGCGCGGCGCCACGCTGGACACCGACTTCGACGCGTGGCTCGCGGCCGACCGCGCGCGCGGCTTCGACTGGCGCAAGCCGCCGCTGATGCGGCTCACACTGATCCGCGTCGCCGATGACGCGTGGCGCGTCGTCTGGACGCGCCATCACGTGCTGCTCGACGGCTGGAGCACCGCGCGCCTGCTCGCGGACGTGCTGCGCGACTATCGCGACCCCGATGCGGTGTCGCCGTTCGCGAGCCGCCCGACGCTGCGCTATCGCGACTTCATCGCGTGGCTCGGCACGCGCGACCGCAAGGCCGACGAGCGCTTCTGGACCGGTCGGCTCGCGCGTCTCGACGCGCCGACGCTGATCGCCGGGCGCGCGGCCGACCGCGCGGACGCCGAGATGGTCACGTGGCGCGCGACGCTCGACGTGGCTGCGACGAAGCGCGTCGCACAAACGGCGCGTACGCTGAAGCTGACCGTCAACACGCTGGTGCAGGGCGCCTGGGCGCTCGCGCTGCAGCGCATGACGCACCAGCCGGCCGTTGCGTTCGGCGCGACCGTCGCGGGCCGTCCCGATGCGCTCGCGGACGTCGATACGGTGCTCGGCCTCTTCATCAATACGCTGCCGGTGATCACGGCACCGGCGCCGCAGCAACGCGCGGCCGACTGGCTGCAGGCGCTGCAGCGCGAGAACGCGGCCGCCGCCGAGCATGCGCACACGCCGCTCGCCGACATCCAGCGCTGGGCACGCGGCGCGGGCGGCGCACTGTTCGACACGCTGGTCGTGTTCGAGAACTATCCGGTCGACGACACGGCACGCGACGCCGATCCGCGCGCGCTCGCGCTGAGCGGCGTGCGCAGTAGCGAGTCGACCGATTTCGCGCTGACGCTCGTGATCGAGAGCGGCGCCGAGCTGACGATCGACTACGGCTACGACACCACGCGCGTCGATGCGCACCAGGTCGAGACCTGGCACCGCGCGTTCGCGTGTGCGCTCGATGCACTGGCCCGCACGCCGGACGCGCTGCTCGGCACACTGTCGATCGCCGACGACGCGACGCACGACGCACTGGCACGCGCGCAGGGCACCGCGCGGACGTGGCCGGCCGCACAAAGGCGGCCGCTGCATCTGCAATTCGCGCGAGCCGCGCACGCGAGGCCCGACGCGATCGCCCTCGAGTATGCGGACGCTGACGGCAACATGCGGCGTGCGACCTATCGCGAACTCGACCAGAACACGACGCGCGTGGCCGCCGCATTGCGCCGGCGCGGCGTGAAGCCCGACACGCCGGTCGCGTTGTGCGTCGAGCGCTCGTTCGACATGGTGACGGCGCTCGTCGGCGTGTTGAAGGCCGGCGCCGCGTACCTGCCGGTCGATCCCGACTATCCGGCCGAGCGCATCGCGTATCTGCTGCGCGATGCGCGGCCCGCCGTCGCGATCACGCAGCCGCATCTGCGCGCGCGGGTCGAGGCCGCGCTCGGCGACGACGCGACGACGCAATTGCTGACGCTCGCCGATCTGCTCGCCGATGAAGCGGGCGCCACCGCCGCCGACATCGTCGACGCTGCACAGCTCGCGTACCTGATCTACACGTCCGGTTCGACCGGCAAGCCGAAGGGCGCCGGCAACTCGCACGGCGCGCTCGCGAACCGGATCGCATGGATGCAGCACGCGTACCGGCTGACCCGCGACGACGTCGTGCTGCACAAGACGCCGTTCGGCTTCGACGTGTCGGTGTGGGAATTCGTGTGGCCGCTCGCGACCGGCGCGAAGCTCGCGATCGCCGCGCCCGGCGACCATCGCGATCCGGCCCGCCTCGCGGCCGCGATCCATGCGCACGGCGTGACGGTGCTGCACTTCGTGCCGTCGATGCTGGCCGCGTTCGCCGCGTACCTCGACGATTTCCCGGCCGCCGCGCAATGCGACAGCGTGCGCCTGATCGTCGCGAGCGGCGAGGCGCTCGCGCCCGAACTCGTCGCGAAGGTCGCACGGCTGTTGCCGAACGCGACGCTCGTGAACCTGTACGGGCCGACGGAAGCCGCGATCGACGTGTCGCACTGGACCTGCGGCCCCGACGACGCGCGCGCCGTCGCGGTGCCGATCGGCCATCCGATCGCGAACCTGCAACTGCACGTGCTCGACGCGGCCTGGCAGCCGGTGCCGGCCGGCGCGACCGGCGAACTGTATCTGGCGGGCGCGGGCCTCGCGCGCGGCTATCTCGGCCGCCCGGGTCTGACCGCCGAGCGTTTCGTGCCCGATCCGTTCGTGCCGGGCGCGCGCATGTATCGCACCGGCGACCTCGCACGGCGTCGCGCCGATGGCGCGCTCGACTACCTCGGCCGCGTCGACACGCAGGTGAAGCTGCGCGGCCAGCGGATCGAGCCGGGCGAAATCGAGGCGCTGCTGCGCACGGCGCCGGGCGTGCACGACGCGGTCGTGATCGTGCGCGACGAGCAGCTGGTCGGCTATGTCGCACGCGGCGACGCGGGGCCGCTCGACCGTGCAGTCCTGCTGGATGCGCTGCGCGCGCAGTTGCCGGCATACATGGTGCCGTCGCAGCTGATCGAGCTCGACGCGCTGCCGGTCACGCCGAACGGCAAGTGCGACCGCCATGCGTTGCCCGCGCCGGTGCGCGAGACGGCCGCGGCCGTCGAACTCGCGACCGACACGGAGCGCGCGCTCGCGGCGATCTGGCAGCGCGTGCTGCACGTGGACGCGATCGGCCGCGACGACGATTTTTTCCTGCTCGGCGGCCACTCGCTGCTCGCGACGCAGGCCCACGCGCAGGCGAACCTGCACTGGAGTCTCGCGCTGCCGCTGCGCACGCTGTTCGACACCCGCACGCTCGCACGCTGCGCGGACGCGATCGACGCGGCCTGCGCGGCCCGCGGCAAGACCGACGCGGCGAGCGCGATCGACGCGCTGCTCGGCGAACTGGAAACCCAATAAGGACGACGGATGACGAAGGTTCAACCCGACTGGCTCGCGCTCGCGACGCGTTTCGCGCAACTGCCCGACGCGCAGCGCGCGGTGTTTCTCGACAAGCTCGGCGCGGCCGGCATCGACTTTCGCGTGCTGCCGATCCCGCCGCGCACGCCGCGTAGCGACCGCGTGCCGGCGTCGTTCGCGCAGACGCGGCTGTGGCTGCATGCGCGCCTGATCGACGCGCCCGACGCGTATCACATCACCGAGCGGCTCGCGCTGACGGGCCCGCTCGACGCACACGCGCTGCGGCTCGCGTGCGATGCGCTGATCGCACGCCATGAAACACTGCGCACGACGTTCGACGAAGCGGAGGACGGTGTCGCGCAGACGATCCATCCGCCGCTGCGCTGCCCGTGGCGCGAGACCGATCTCGAAGCGTTGTCCGACGCGCAGCGCGCCGCACGCGCGGAAAGCGTCGCGTCGGCGGACGAAGCGGACGCGTTCGATCTCGGCACGGCGCCGCTCGTGCGCGCGCATCTGATCCGCTTCGACGCATCGAATCACTGGCTTGCGCTGACCGTTCACCATATCGTGTCGGACGGCTGGTCGTCGGATGTGATGATGTTCGAGCTCGCGTCGTTCTATCGCGCTTATGCGTCGGGCGAGCCGGTGCCGCTCGCGCCGCTGCCGATCCAGTATGCGGACTATGCGCTGTGGCAGCGCCGCTGGCTCGATGCCGGCGAACGCGATCGCCAGCTGGCGTTCTGGCGCGAGCGGCTCGATCCGCAGCGCGGCGTGATCACGCTGCCCGGCGCGGCCGCACGGCCCGCACGCCGCAGCGCGCGCGGTGCACGTCATGTGTTTTCGCTCGACGCGCGCACCGGTGCGCAATTGCGCGCGTTCGCGGCCGCGTCGGGCGCGACACCGTTCGCGGTGCTGCTCGCGGCGCTCGACGCGCTGCTCGCGCGCGCGACCGGCGATGCGCGGATCTGCGTCGGCGTGCCGGCCGCGAACCGCGAGCGTGCGGAAACCGCCGGGCTGATCGGCTTCTTCGTGAACACGCTCGCGATCGACGTCGACGTGCCCGCGCACGGCGATTTCGCGTCGCTGGTCGCGCGCACGCAGCGTACGCTCGTCGATGCGCAGATGCATCAGGACGTGCCGTTCGAGCAGGTCGTCGACGCGCTCGGCGTGCCGCGCAGCGCGAGCCACCATCCGCTGTTCCAGGTGATGGCCGCGTATGGCGAACGCCGCGCGCTGCCCGCGCTCGGCGCGACCTCGGCCACGTTGCTGCCGTCCGGCACGCCGTCCGCGAAATTCGACCTGACGCTTGCCGTCGAGGCAACGCCCGACGGCACGTTCGACGCCGCGTTCATCTACGCGCGCGACCTGTTCGATGGCGACGCGATCGCGCGGCTGGCCGCGCGCTTCGTCACGCTGCTCGGCGATGCGCTCGCGCGCCCCGACATGCCGGTCGGCGATCTCGACTGGCTGCCGGCCGACGAGCTCGCGCAGCTCTGTGCGTGGAACGCGCCGGCGGGCGCCGCCGACGCCGAACCATTCGTGCCGGTGCACACGCGCATCGCCGCGCATGCGAACGCACGGCCCGACGCACGCGGCGTCGCCGACATCGATCGCGCGCTGACGCGCGGCGAGGTCGACGCGCGCGCGGCACGTATCGCACGCAATCTCGTCGCGGCCGGCGTGCGGCCCGAAATGCGCGTCGGCGTCGCACTGCAGCGTTCGGTCGACCTGCTGGTCGCGCTGATCGCGGTGCTGAAGTCGGGCGCCGCGTTCGTGCCGCTCGATCCGGCCCACCCACGCGAACGCGTCGCGCAGATCGTCGGTGACGCGGGCATCGCGCACGTGCTGACCGACGGCGCGAGCGCCGCGTCGCTGCCCGAGCTGCCGTCGCTGCGCGTCTGGCGCGCGGACGAAGTCGACGCGCTCGACGAAGCCGCGGATGTCGGGCTGCCGGACGTGCTGCCCGGTCATGCGGCGTATGTGATCTATACGTCGGGCTCGACCGGCAAGCCGAAGGGCGTGGTCGTCGATCACGCGGCGTTCGCGCGGCACTGCGTGGCGATCGCGAAGCGCTACGGCGCGGGCGAGCACGACGTGTTCCTGCTGTTCCAGTCGGTCAATTTCGACGGTGCGCACGAAGGCTGGTTTTCGCAATACCTGTCGGGCGCCGCCGTGTCGGTGACGGCCGACGTGCTGTGGCCGCCCGCGCAGACCTGCGCGATGATGGTTCGCGACGGCGTGACGATGACCTACGTGCCGCCCGGCTGCGCCGCGCAGCTCGCGGAATGGGCGCTCGCGCATGGCGCGCCGCCGACGCTGCGCTCGCTGACCGTTGGCGGCGAGGCGACGTCGCGCGAGGCGTTCGCGATGCTGCGCCGCGCGATGCCGAACGTGCGCGTGGTCAACGGCTACGGCCCGACCGAAACCGTGATCACGCCGACGCTGTGGATGTTTCGTCCCGGCGACGATCTCGCGAAGCTCGGCGACGCCGCCTATCTGCCGATCGGCACGCTGGTCGGCGCGCGCACCGCGCACGTACTCGATGCGCGGCTGCATCCGTTGCCGGTCGGCGTGATCGGCGAGCTGTACCTGGGCGGGGAGGGGATCGGCGTCGCGCGCGGCTACCTCGATCGTCCCGCGCTGACGGCCGAGCGCTTCGTGCCGGATCCGTACGGTGCGCCGGGCACGCGCCTGTACCGCACGGGTGATCTCGTGCGGCGCCGCGCGGACGGCGTGTTCGACTTCATCGGCCGCGTCGATCATCAGGTGAAGCTGCGCGGGCTGCGCATCGAACTCGGCGAGATCGAAGCGCAGCTGGCCGCGCACGATGCGGTGCGCGAAGCGTGCGCGGTCGTGCACGGGCAGGGCGCGCAGGCGCAGCTCGTGGCCTACGTCGAACTGACCGCCGACGCGCAGGCCGCCGCGCGACCGGTCGAAGCCGCGACGCTCGACGCGCATTTGCGCCGCACGCTGCCCGACTACATGGTGCCCGCGCAGCTGATCGTGCTCGACGCGCTGCCGCGCAACGCGAACAGCAAGGTCGACCGTGCGCGGCTGCCGGCGCCGGTGCGCGTCGAACGTGCCTACGAAACGCCGCACGACGGCGACGAAGCCGCGCTCGCGGCGATCTGGCGCGACGTGCTGAATGTCGAGCGTGTCGGCCGCGGCGATCACTTCTTCGAACTCGGCGGCCATTCGCTGGCGGCGGTGCGCGTCGCGACGCGCGTCGCCGAGCGGCTCGGCCGCGACGTGCCGGTGCGTGCGCTGTTCGAAGCGCCGGTGCTCGCGCAGTATGCGCGCCAGGTGGCCGACGCGCCGCGCGCCGCGCACGCCGGTGCCGCGGCGCCGGGCGTCGCGGTGGTCAAACCCGATGCGCACGGCGTGTGGCCGCTGTCGCCCGCGCAGCTCGGCCTGTGGTTCCTGTGGCGCGCGCAGCCGGACAGCGCCGCGTACAACATTCCGGTCGTGCTGCGCGTGCGCGGTCCGCTCGACGTCGATGCACTGCGCGCGGCGTTCTCGGCGGCGGCGGTCGCGCACCCGGCGCTGCGCGCACGGCTCGTCATGCGCGACGGCATGCTGCCGGGCCAGCGGATCGATGCCGCTGCGCCCGTCGCGCTGCCGCTCGTCGACCTGTCCGCGCAGCCCGACGCGCTCGCCCGCGCGGCGGCACTGACCGACGCCGATGCGCTCGCGCCGTTCGATCTCGCGGCCGATGCGCCGCTGTGGCGCGCGTGCGTGCTGCGGCTCGCCGCGGACGATCACGTGCTGTCGGTGACGATCCATCACATCGTGTCGGATGGCGAATCGATCGAACTGTGGCTCGACGCGGTGCGGGCACGCTATGTCGACCTGGTCCGCGGCCTGGCGGCATCGGTGTCGACGCCTGCGCAAAGCGCACCGCTCGTGCTGCCCGCCCCGTGCCATCCGGCGCGCGTCGCGTACTGGCGCGACGCGCTGGCCGACCTGCCGTCCCCCGTGCTGCCGCAGCGCGCGAACGTGCCGGCCGTCCCGCAATGGCGCGCGGCGCGCATCGCGTTCGAGTTCGACACATCGCTGATCCGTGCCGCGCGCGATGCCGCGTCGGCTGCGCACGCGACGTTGCCGATGCTGCTGCATGCGGCGCTCAACACCGCGCTGTTCCGCGTGACGGGCGCGGCCGACCAGCCGGTCGGCGTGCTGGCATCGACGCGCGAGTTGACGGGCGATGCGGCGCGCGATGCGCTCGGTCTGTTCATCAATTCCGTGGTCGTGCGCACGCGGATCGACGCGACGGCCCGCCGCGCGGACGTGCTCGCACAGGTGCGCGACACGGCGCTCGCCGCGTATGCGCATGCCGACGTGCCGTTCGCCGACGTCGTCGCGGCGCTGCGCGCGCCACGTGCCGCGCAGGCCAATCCGCTGTTCCAGGTGATGTTCAACTACCTGCGCCCGAGCGGCGCCGCCGCGCGCGACTGGGCCGGCCTGTCGCTCGCCGACTTCGACGACGTGCGCCATCGCGTGGTGTTCACGCTGGAGCTGGACGTCGTCGAGCATCCGGACGGCCGCGTGAGCGCCGCGTTCTCGTATGCGGACGAACTGCTCGACGGGGGTTTCGTCGATGCGCTCGTCGAACGCTATCACGACGAAGTCGCGCGTTTCGCCGGTGCGCCGGAAGCGGCACTCGGCCTGCCCGATGCGCTGTTCGCCGCGCCGGCGGCGGTCGCAGTCGGCCCGGCCACAGGCCTGGCGACGCACGTCAAGACGGCATCGCGTGCCCCGAGCGCTGCAGCCGCGCTTGCCGCCCTGTGGTCGGACACGTTCGCGACGGCCGCACCCGCACCCGACGCCGATCTGTTCGAAGCCGGCGCGACGTCGTTCCACGTCGTGCGCTTCGTCGACGCGGCCAGCCGCGCCGGTCACGCGCTGACGGTGGCCGACGTATTCGCGTCGCCGACGCTCGCGGCGCTGGGCGCGCGCATCGATGCGTCGGCCCAAACGGCGCAGGAGGTGCGCGATGCTGGCTGAAGTGCGTCCGGACGGATTCACGATGCCCGATACCTGCCGTCTCGCGTTCGCGGACGGCCTGATCGCCGCGCGCGACGACGCGCAGCCGCTGTGGATGCGCACGCTGCGCGAGACCTTCTTCTCCGGCCGTCACGTCTGACGGGCCGGTTTCACCGACAAGGGAGCTGAGAGACATGCAGAGAGAAACCGTATTCGACCTGATCGGCGTCGGCTTCGGGCCGTCGAACCTGGCGCTGGCCGTGCGCCTCGAGGAGCGGCGCGCGGCGCGCCCGCTCGCGCATTGCTTCATCGAACGCCAGCCGGAATTCGGCTGGCACCGCGGCATGCTGCTCGACGACTGCAGGATGCAGATCTCGTTTCTGAAGGATCTCGTCACGATGCGCGATCCGAAGAGCCGCTACACGTTCATCAACTATCTGTTCGAACGTGGCCGGCTGAACGAATTCGTGAACCTGAAGAACTTCTATCCGACCCGCGTCGAATTCCACGACTACCTGAGCTGGGTCGCGGACGCGTTCGACGAGCACGTCCACTACAGCGAGACCGTCACGGCGATCGAGCCCGTGCGCGGCGACGGCGCGCGGATCGATGCACTGCGCGTGCTGTCGCGCGATGCGGCCGGCCGCGAGCGCCAGCGCGTGACGCGTGCGCTGTCGGTCGGCGTCGGCGGCACGCCGGCGGTGCCGGCCGCATTCGCCGCGCTCGGCCGCGATCGCGTGATCCATTCGTCATCCTACCTGACCGACATCGACCGGCTGGTCGCGTCGCCGGACGGCGAGCGCCGCCGCGTCGCGGTGATCGGCGCGGGGCAGAGCGCGGCCGAGGTGTTCATCGACCTCGCGCGCCGCTTCCCGCACGTCGACGCGAGCCTCGTGATGCGCGCGGGCGCATTGAAACCGGCCGACGACAGCCCGTTCGTCAACGAGATCTTCAGCCCCGAGTTCACCGACATCGTCTACGCGCAGCCGCACGACGCGCGCCGCGCGCTGCTCGAGCGCTATCGCGACACCAACTACGCGGTGGTCGACCGGCCGCTGATCGAGCAGATCTACGAAATGCTGTACCTGCAGCGCATCGACGGCACGCCGCGCCATGCGCTGCTCGCGAACAGCGCGATCGAGGGCGTGGTGCGCACCGCCGACGGCCGCATCGAGATGACGCTGCGCGACCGGATGAACGGTGCCACGCGCGTCGAGCGCTTCGACGCGCTCGTGCTCGCGACCGGCTACCGGCGCGACACGCATTCGGCGCTGCTCGAGGGGCTAGTGCCGCATCTGGGCGATGCGCTCACGCGCGGCGACGTCACGCGCGACTACCTGCTCGCGACGCCCGAGCACTTCGCGCCGCGCATCTACCTGCAAGGCTGCTGCGAAGACAGCCACGGCCTGTCCGACACGCTGCTGTCGGTCCTGGCGCGCCGCGCGGACGAGATCTGCGCGTCGCTCGAAGAAGGGATCGCGCCCGCCCATGACGATGGCGCGGCCCGGGCACTGCACGAACAACGACATCACAACGGGGCGAGCGCGGGCCGCATGGCTTTCGCTCTTTGACAAAGGCGCGGTCGGAGACCGCATCGAAAAAGTGGAGCAGAGAAAGATGGAGTGGGCAACAGGCACGCGTGTGCGTGCGATCGCAGCCGCGGCGAGCGTGGCGTTCGGGATGGCGGCAGGGCACGCATTCGCCCAGACGGCACCGGCCGTGAACGCAGGCGCCGCGGCGTCGGCCGGCAGTACGCAGAATGGTGTGGCGGCCAGTAAGGCGGCCAGCGCGCCGAATGGCTCGACGTCCGGCGCGCTGCCGGCGATCAACGTCAACGCGGGCTCCGAAGGCGACGGCACGGTCGGGCTCGTCGCGAAGCGCAGCCGCAGCGGCACGAAGACCGACACCGCGATCAATGAAATCCCGCAGACGATCAACGTCGTCACCGCGCAGCAGATCGAGATGACCGGTGCGACCGACGTGAACGCGGCGCTGCGCTACGTGCCGGGCTTCTCGTCGTACGGCTCGGACAACCGTTCCGACTGGTACGCGGCGCTGCGCGGCTTCACGCCGACCGCGTACGTGAACGGACTGCAGGTGCCGAACACGATCAACCTGGCGAGCTGGCGCGTCGATCCGTACATGATCGACAGCATTACCGTGCTGCGTGGGCCGACGTCGGTGCTGTACGGCGCGGGCGATCCGGGTGCGATCATCGACGTGCAGACCAAGACGGCCGACGGCGAGCGCGTGCGCGAAGCCGGCGTGCAGTTCGGCAACTATGCGCGCAAGCAGTTCATGATCGACGTCGGCGACAAGCTCGATGCGGACGGCAAATATGCGTACCGATTCGTCGGTGTCGCACGCGACGGCAACGCGCTGACGGGCCCGAACAACGACCAGCGCGTCGCGCTCGCGCCGTCGTTCCGCTGGCGCCCGGACGCGGATACGTCGCTGACGCTGTCCGCCACGTACCTGCAGGACTGGGGCGACATCTCGTCGAACTTCCTGCCCGCACAGGGCACCGTGCTGCCGAACCCGAACGGGCAGATCAACAAGGACGTGTACGAAGGCGACGGCGACTTCAACTACTACCGCAAGAAGCAGTGGTCGCTCGGCTATCAGTTCGAGCGGAACCTGAACCCGATGTGGACGTTCCGGCAGAACGTGCGCTGGATGCACCTGTCGCTCGACAACGGATCGGTGTTCGGCAACGGCTTCGTCGACGGCAGCCTGACCGACGTGTCGCGCTGGGCCGGCGTGTTCCAGATGAACTACAGCCGCTTCGACATCGACAACAACGTGCAGGGCCGCTTCGGCACGGGCCCGCTCGAGCACACGCTGCTGCTCGGCTTCCAGTACAACCGGCAGACCGCGACCGACAGCGAATGGCTCGCCGCCGCGCCGCCGCTGAACATCTACAACCCGGTCTACCTGCCGGTGACGACGTCGGTGTTCAATCCGGACTCGACGTTCCGCACCAACACGTACACGACGATGAACACCTTCGGCCTGTACGCGCAGGACCAGATCAAGTGGAACCGCTGGACGCTGACGCTCGGCGGCCGCGAGGACTGGGTCGACATGCGAATGGACGACCGCGCGGGCGGCACGCAGTCGAAGGCCGACGTCACGGCGTTTACCGGCCGTGTCGGCCTGACGTACCAGGGCGACTACGGGCTGTCGCCGTACATCAGCTACGCGACGTCGTTCAACCCGCTGATCGGCGTGAACCTGCTCGGCGGCGGCCTGCCGCAGCCGACGCGCGGCAAGCAGATCGAGGCCGGCCTGCGCTGGCAGCCGGCCGGCCGGAACCTGATGCTGAACGCGGCGATCTACCAGATCAACCAGACCAACGTACTCACGCCGGCGCCGACCGATCTCGACGATACCGGCACGAAGTCCGTGCAGACGGGCGAAGTGCGTTCGCGCGGGATCGAACTGAGCGCGACCGGCAAGCTCACGCGAAACCTGTCGCTGATCGCGTCGTACGTCTACCAGGACGTGAAGAACGTGAAGGCCAACGACGCATCGCTGAACAACTGGCCGGTCGACATTCCGCGGCCGCGCCAGATGGCGTCTCTGTGGACCGACTGGACGTGGCACACGGGGCCGCTCGCGGGCCTCGGCCTCGGCGGCGGCATTCGCTACCAGAGCGCGTCGGCCGGCGCGGCCGACAATTCGTTGACGGTATCGAGCGTCACGCTGTTCGACGCGGGCGTGCACTACGACACACGTAACTGGCGCTTTGCCGTAAACGGGACGAACCTGTTCAACCGTCACTACATCAGCGGTTGCCAGTCGACGAACGTCTGCATTTTCGGTACCGACCGCACGGTGATCGCCACCGCGAAATACAACTGGTGACGCCGCGCGCCGCGGCGCGCCCGCCGGCCTTCGGGCCGGTGCGGGCGGACCGCGGCGCCGTCGTCCGCTCTTTCCACGACGCCTCCATGCCGAAGAAAAATCTCGTCTACATCCAGTCGCTGCGCAACGGCGCGGCCGATCGCGCCGGCCAGCCGGTCGCTTACCAGGGCGGCACGCGCTACATGAAGGCGCCGCTCGAATTCCTCGTCGAGCGCCTGAACGACTCGCCGCTCGGCGAACGCTATGCGCTCCAGGGCGTGATCGTCGACGACGACGAAGGCTCGCCGGCCGACCGCGCGAAGGTCGCCGACTACGGCTTCGCGCGCACGCCGGGCCGCCCGTGGATCCTGCCCGACGGGCTGACGGTGCAGGGCCGGCCGGTCGACGAACTGTTCTGCACGATTGCGTCGACGTACCGCCGGCTGCCGCGCGACGCACGCGAGCGCGTGACGGGCAAGCAGGCGTTCGAGCGCCGCCTGCTCGAACGCCTGCTCGAACTCGACGCCGACGTGGTCGTGCTCGACGGGCTGCTCGTGATCGTCGACGAGCTCGTGCGTCCCGGCGCGCGCTTTCACCGCCGCATCGCGAACATCCACCCCGGCATCACGGCCGACGATTCGCCGTACCAGCGGCGCGGCGCGTGGGCGACGCTCGACGCGCTGCACGGCGCGCGCGGCGAGCGGGTCGACTGGGCAAGCGGCGCGACCTCGCGCATCGAACCCGTGACGATGACCGGCGCATCGTTCCACTACGTCGACAACGGCATCGATTCCGGCGAGGTGATCTGCGACGTGCTCGACACGCCGATCGCGCCGGACGACACGATTCTCGAACTGCGCTGGAACAACTTCCAGCGCAGCCTGTTTCCGGCGCTCGAGCGGGGGCTTCACATCCTCGCCGATCGCCACGACGCGGGAGCACTGTGATGGAAGACACGCTGACCAAACCGGCCAACGCGACAGACGCGGTCGAAGGCGAGGTGGCCGCGGCACTCGACGGTGCCGCGCAAGAGCAGGAGCCGCCCGCCGTCGAGCGCACGCTCGACGCGTGGCGGCCCGACGATCCGCCGGCCGCGCTGCTCGCGGAATTCGTCGCGCTGTTCAACACGGACACGCGGCACGACGCGGCGACGGTATCGGTGCCGCTCGATGGCGCGGCTCCGGCGGCCGTCGCGTCGTACGTCGACCGCGCGGTGCGCGAAGGCGTGATCGACGACGCGCAGGTCGCGGGCGACCGGCTGCGCCTGAGCGCGTCGCGCGCGACGTTCTGGCAGAACCCGCGGCCGTGGCTGAAGGCACCCGCGTCGGGCGGGATGCCGCTGCGCTACACGATCACGAACGGTCATCGGCATCCGGTGCGGCCGCCGTCGCCGGCCGGCGAGATCTATGCGCGCGACATGCCGCAGGTCGGGATGACGTTCAGCCTGCGCACCGTCGACATCGCTGCGCATGCGCAGCTGTTCAGCGACTGGATGAACCTCGATCGCGTCGCGCATTTCTGGGATCAGCGCGGCACGCGCGACGAGCACGCCGCGTATCTCGCGGAGCGGCTCGCCGATCCGCACATGCATCCGATGATCGGCTATTTCGACGACACGCCGTTCGGCTATTTCGAGTTCTACTGGGCGAAGGAGGACCGCCTCGCACCGTTCTACGACGCGCATGACTACGA
Organism: Burkholderia sp. Bp8998; assembly: GCF_003854235.1. Classification (NCBI taxonomy): domain Bacteria; kingdom Pseudomonadati; phylum Pseudomonadota; class Betaproteobacteria; order Burkholderiales; family Burkholderiaceae; genus Burkholderia; species Burkholderia sp. Bp8998. Next base: position 133,508 of record NZ_QTQF01000007.1, on the reverse strand, counting down.
TCGCGGGCTGCACCTGCTGATCGGCGACTCGCGCTTCCAGAGCGCGGGCAAGCTGCATGCATGGTGGAGCGGGGTGCTGCACTACATGTTCGTCGACGAACCGCGCACGCAGCGGCTCGTCGGCGAGCCGCGCGTCGATCACGTGCGCCATATCGCATACATGCACCGGCTCGGGTTCCATACGCTGAAGGAGTTCGACTTCCCGCACAAGCGCGCGGCGCTCACCGTGATGGCGCGCGAGACATTCTTCGACACTTTCCGGTTGCCGTGACGGGACGGGTGCGCGAAGCGTCGATGTGTCGATGTGTCGATTTGCAAGCGTCGACGTTTCGCGCGGCGAGAAGGGGGCGGGCATCGGCCGTTCGGGATATGGATCGGGCGAGCAGCATGAGGAAGAATGGACCGCTCCCTCATCGCCGACAGGTCACGAAAACATGGCAAGCACACCCGCGACGGCATCGGGCGCGATTCCCGATCCATGCTCCCCAACATTGACATATGCTGGCATATGTCTAGAATGGGCGCATCGTACTCCCATGGAGTGGCTCATGCGCACCGTTTCCATTTTCAAGAACGCCCGTAACCAGGCAATCCGCATCCCGAAGGACATGGAATTCGAGGGTGTGACGGAACTCGAAATCCGCCGCGAGGGCGACACGCTGCTGCTGCGTCCGGTGCGGCCGACGTGGCTGTCGTTCGCAAGTGAACCGCTGGCCGATGCCGATTTCCTCGTCGAGCGCCCGGCTGTCGTCGAATCCGGCCGTTTCGACCTGTCCGGTGCCGATGACGACGCACCGACGGAGTCGGGCCGGTGACCACGCTTTACATGCTCGATACGAATATCTGTTCGTTCATCATGCGCGAGCGGCCGCCCGTGGTGTTGTCCCGGTTGCAGTCGTGCGTCAATGCGCAGCACCGGATCGTCGTGTCGGCGATTACCTATGCCGAAATGCGGTTCGGCGCGATCGGCAGAAAGGCATCGCCGAAGCATGCGGAACTCGTGACGGCCTTTGTCGCGCGGCTGGACGGCGTGCTGTCGTGGGATACCGCGGCGGTCGATGCAACAGCGGCGATTCGCATCGACCTAGCCGCACGCGGCACGCCGATCGGCGCGAACGATGCGTCGATCGCCGGTCACGCGATCGCGGCCGGGGCCGTGCTCGTCACGAACAATCGTCGCGAGTTCAGCCGCGTCGCGGGGTTGTCGCTCGAAGACTGGGCAGCCTCCGCCTAGCGCCGGGAATGCGCGATGGCGTTGCCGTCGCGCGATCGCACGTCAGGTGCGGGGCACGGGCGGATCCGCGAGGAAAGCGCCACGGAATGCGTCGAGATACCGGTCGGCGTCATCGCTGAATTCGCCCGGCAGCAGCGCGAACGCGCGGGCCTGCAGATCCTGCCCGAGCGTCGCGTAAGTCGCGTCGTCGGATAACAGCGCGCGGATCGCATCGTGCGTCTGCGGCGCAGCAATCCGCTTCGCATCGCGCGCCAGCAGCGCCGCCGCCGCCAGCTCCGGCTGGAAGCCGTGCCGCTCGAGCAGGTCGGGCGCAACGTCCCAGATGCGCTCGCGATTGCCCGCGTCGTGAAAATGCGTGAGCAGGAACAGCAGGTCGTATGCGTCGCTGTTCTGGCGCGCGCGCCGGTCCTTCCACGCAAGCAGCTTCAACAGCGCAAGGGCAGGCAGGCTCGCCACCGGCACCGCGATGCCGGCCCCGATCGACACGGCCAGCGCGGTATCGACCGCCTCCTGAAAGCCCAGCACGTTCAGCACGACATCGCCGCCCGGCGGCCACGCGATTTCGCCGGGCGGCGCTTCGAGCGGCCCGAACGGCACGAGATCGAGCTCCGTGCGAAAGCCTTGCGTTCCGCTGTCGAACAGCAGTTTCTGCTGATGCTTCGGCGCGCGCGCGAATTGTCCGGTCGCGACAAGCGCCTCGACGAGCCGTTCGTGAAACGGCCAGCTCACCGCGCACACCGCGATGTCGACGTCGCGCGTCGCACGCACTGGCCGGATGCCGTGGACATGCCACATCAGGATGTCGCGCGCGGTTGCGCCGGCGACGACGAATGCCGCGTCGAGTGGCGCGCAGGCCGCACGGACCGCCTGCAGCAGCGCGACCGCCGCCGGCTCGAGCGGCCGGCGCGCGTCGACTTCAAGCGGGCGGGTGGGCGAGGTATCGGTCATGGAGGTGTTCGGCGGCGGCGAGATTGCGGCTGTCCCCGGACGAGACGAGATCCGCGTAGATCAGCAGCGGCGGCACGAGCGGCACGTCCTGCTCGCGCCAGTCGAGCGCCGGCGACGGCGGCCAGAATGCTTCGAGCAGCTCGACGTCGCCGCGCTCGTCCGGGCGCAGGCGCGCCTGGAGCAGCAGGCGGTTCGACACGGCGCCGTGCGTATAGACGGTGATCGCGGCCGGCTTCAGGTCGTGCGTCAGCAGGTCGGCCGCGGGTTCGCCGCCGAGCCGCGCGTCGAACGCCGCGAAATCGAAGCCGCGCCACCAGTCGGGCGCGAGCGCGGCAAACCGCCGGCTCGGCAGTTTCGCGCGCAGGCGGCTCGGGTACAGCGCGACCCATTCCCGCACGAAGCCCGGCCAGTCGGGAAACACGCGTTCGCCGTTGCGCCGCTGCGCGACGAGGCCGCGTGCGATCAGGTCGTCCATCGCGAGATTGACCGTGCCGAGCGCGACGCCCGACGCAGCGGCGATCGCCCGGAGCGGTTGCGCGACGAGGCCTGGTTGCGTCGCGAGCGCGAACATCACGGCGAGCCCCTTGGGCGTTGTCGCGCGCGATGCCGGCCGGCGCGGCGTGCGTGCAGGTTTCGGCCGGCCGGAGATCATCACGGTCGCCTCCGGCTGGATCAGGCACGCATTGCCGGCGGTATCGAGATACGGGATCTCGTGCTCGATCAGGCGGGCGGCCAGTTCGGCGGAAAAATACGGCGCGACCAGCATCAGCGGCCGCTCGCCGGGCGTCGGGGTAGCGCGGCGGCGTAACGCGGCGAGCGCGCCTTGCAGCGATTCGACACCGACGCTCACAACCGCCGGCATCTCGAAGGTCTGCCCGGCAATGCCGAAGCGAATCATTGCGTCGGCATGCGCGTGGTAGGCGGCCGGCACGCGCACGGGCCGTGCGTCGAAGCGCCGGGTCGCGCGTTCGAACGCGGCGCAGGCTTCGTCGAGCACGTGCTGTTCCGATATCGGCAGGGTGGCGTTCTCGGGCATCGGGGCGGATCGCTTGTTCACTTTTTCATCAGCGTACACAAAAAATGTACAACCGTCAAAAAATGAACAAATACGCTCAAACCGTTGATGTGACGGAGTTATTTCCGAATGACGCATGGCAATCAACGATCGCTCCCACCTGAAAAATCGACACCGAACACACAGTGTCGCGAATCCTGATCGGGCGCGGCAGTCACCCGGATGGCCGGTTTCCTCCCGTCGGGCGATTCGTCGCGTGCCACCCTGATCGACCGGCAACTCCAGGTTGTCGCCACGACGACTTTATGTCTGTCCGGTTGCCGTCCAACCGACTATCCTTGCCTGCACATTCCCCATCGAACCCAGGAGACGACACCGTGACGCACAGCGTGATCCCCGCAGGCCTCGCCGACGAAATGATCGAGATCCGCCACCGCATTCATGCCCACCCCGAACTGGGCTTCGAGGAATTCGCGACGAGCGACCTCGTCGCCGGGCAGTTGCAGGCGTGGGGCTATACGGTGCATCGCGGGCTCGGCGGCACGGGCGTCGTCGCGCAGTTGAAGGTCGGCAGCGGCACGCAGCGCCTCGGCCTGCGCGCCGACATGGACGCGCTGCCGATCCATGAGTCGACCGGCCTGCCGTACCAGAGCACGATTCCCGGCAAGATGCATGCGTGCGGTCACGACGGCCATACGGCGATGCTGCTCGCGGCCGCGAAGCACCTGGCGCGCGAGCGCCGCTTTTCCGGCACGCTGAACCTGATTTTCCAGCCGGCCGAGGAAGGGCTCGGCGGCGCGAAGAAAATGCTCGACGACGGGCTGTTCGAGCAGTTCCCGTGCGATGCGATCTTCGCGATGCACAACATGCCGGGCTTCCCGACCGGCAAGTTCGGCTTCCTGCCGGGGCCGTTCATGGCCTCGTCGGACACGGTGATCGTCGACGTGCAGGGGCGCGGCGGCCACGGCGCGGTGCCGCACAAGGCGATCGACCCGGTCGTCGTGTGCGCGCAAATCGTCATCGCGCTGCAGACGATCGTGTCGCGCAACGTATCGCCGCTCGACATGGCGATCGTCACGGTCGGCGCGATCCACGCGGGCGAGGCGCCGAACGTGATTCCCGACCGCGCGCAGATGCGCCTGTCCGTGCGCGCGCTGAGGCCCGAGGTGCGCGACCTGCTCGAGACGCGCATCAAGGAGGTCATTCATGCGCAGGCGGCGGTGTTCGGCGCAACCGCGACGATCGACTACCAGCGCCGCTACCCGGTACTCGTCAACGATGCTGAGATGACGGCATTCGCACGCGGCGTCGCGCGCGAGTGGGTCGGCGACGCGAACCTGATCGACGGGATGGTGCCGCTCACCGGCAGCGAGGATTTCGCGTTCCTGCTCGAGAAGCGGCCGGGCTGCTACCTGATCATCGGCAATGGCGACGGGGAGGGCGGCTGCATGGTGCACAACCCTGGCTATGACTTCAATGACGCGGCACTGCCGACCGGTGCCTCGTACTGGGTCAAGCTGGCGGAGGCGTTTCTGGCGTGACGGAGCGTGCGGCGTGAGGTCCGGGGCCGCTCATCGGTGAGCCGACGCGCCGGCCGAACGCAATGTGTACCAAATTTTGGTATCTGATGGTTGCCTTGAAAAGGAGTGACCCATGCCCCGAAACACATCCGTTTCCCTTGGTGACCACTTTGCCGAATTCGTCGATGCTAAAGTGCAATCCGGGCGATATGGCTCTGCAAGCGATGTCGTACGGGCCGGTTCGCGGCTCCTCGAGTCACACGAAACGCAGGTGCGTGCGTTGCAAGAAGCGTTGAAGGCCGGTGAAGCCTCGGGAGCGCCCAAGCCATTCGATAGCGAGGCGTTCCTGACGCGCGTGCGGGGATCGCATGGCGGTTAAAGGTCGACAGCTTCAATCGACCCCTCTGGCCGAACTCGATCTCGAAGACATTTGGCGCGATACCGCCAAGCATTGGTCGATCGGGCAGGCAGACCACTACCATCGCGATCCGATTGCAACCATGGAAGCGCTGGCGCGCGGCGAAAAGGTCGGCCGGACTTGCGTTGTTCGCGATGGCTATTGCCGGTACGCAGTGAGCTCACACGTCGTGTTCTATCGCGAAACGAACGACTCGCTCGATGTCATCCGGATTCTGCATCAGCGAATGGACATCGAGCGGCATCTGTAATCACGCGCACCGCGCAGTGCGATCATGCCGAAACGGCCCGCCATTCCGGTATGACACGCCGTCTCGGTTCAATTGCGGCATGTGTCGAACTGGAACACGTCCCCACTGAACAACGCCACCGCCATCTCCGGATTCGACGGCCAGTACATGTGCATGTACGTCGCGACGATCGCGCCCGTGCGATAAACGGCTTCACCGCTGCCGGGCGCCCCATCGGGCCGGGCAGCGGCGGCCACCGGCGCCAGCGGCGTATCGAGCCGCGAGTAATGAAACGTGTGACCGCGCATCGGCCCGGTGCGCGTGTCCAGCTGCTGCATCCCGAGCGCCGCGAACCGGCGCTGCATCGTCGCATGGCCCGGCAGCAGCCCGAGCAGCGGCGTCGTCACGCCGTCCACGTCGGTCAGCGATTCGCACAGATACACCATCCCCCCGCATTCCGCGACGATCGGGCGGCCGGCTGCCACGTGCGCGCGAATCGTCCGCGCGGTCACGGCATTCGCCGCGAGCGTCGCCGCATGCAGCTCCGGATAGCCGCCCGGCAGGAACAGCGCATCGCAATCGTCCGGCACGGGTTCGTCGGCCAGCGGCGAAAAGAACCGCAACTGCGCACCGAGCGCATCGAGCAGCGCGAGATTGGCCGGATAGATGAACGAGAACGCCGCATCGCGCGCGATCGCGATCCGCTTGCCGGCGAGCGCACGCGGCAACGGCGCGCAATCGTCCGGTTCGGCGAACACAACGGCGGGCGGCAATTCGGCGAGCGCCGTTCGCGCGAGCACATCGGCCGCGCGCTCGAGCCGCGCATCGAGGTCGTCGATGTCGGCCGGCTGGTGCAGGCCGAGATGCCGCTCGGGCAGCGCGATGCCCGCATCGGCCGGCACGTGCCCGAGCCAGCGCAAGTCGTCCGGCAGCGCCTGCTGCAACAGCTCCGCGTGTCGCGGCGACCCGACGCGGTTCGCCAGCACGCCGTGAAACGGCACCTCCGGCCGGAACCGCGCGAGCCCGAACGCGATCGCCGCGAACGTCTGCGCCATCGCCTTCGCGGAAATCACCGCGACGACCGGCACGCCGAACGCGGCCGCGAGATCGGCGCTGCTCGGCGTGCCGTCGAACAAGCCCATCACGCCTTCGATCAGGATCAGGTCCGCGTCGCGCGCCGCATCGGCGAGCAGCGCGCGGCAGCCGGCTTCCCCGACCATCCCGAGGTCGAGCGCATGCACGGGGGCGCCGCTGGCGCGTTCGAGCAGCATCGGATCGAGAAAATCCGGGCCGGTCTTGAACACGCGCACGCGCCGGCCGAGCCGCCGGTGCAGCCGCGCGAGGCCGGCCGTCACCGACGTCTTGCCCTGGCCGGACGCGGGTGCGCTGACGAACAGCGCGGGGCAGGCCGGCATCGGTCAGAACTCCACGCCGCGCTGTGCCTTCACGCCTTGCTCCTTGTACGGATGCTTGACGAGCCGCATTTCGGTGACGAGGTCGGCCGCATCGATCAGCGCATCGGGCGCATGCCGGCCGGTGACGACGACGTGCACCGAATCCGGCCGCGCGACGATCGTCGCGAGCACTTCGTCGAGCGGCAGGTATTCGTACTTCAGCACGGTGTTCAGCTCGTCGAGGATCACCATCCGGTACTCGCCGCTCTCGATCATCCGGCGCGCCTCGTCCCAGCCCTTGCGCGCGGTCGCGATGTCGGCGTCGCGATTCTGCGTGTTCCACGTATAGCCGTCGCCCATCGTCACGAAGTCGCATTCCGCGACCGCGCCGAGGAAGTCGCGCTCGGACGTGTGCAGCGCGCCCTTGATGAACTGCACGACGCCGAGCCGCATGCCATGGCCGAGCACGCGCACGGCCATGCCGAACGCGGCCGTGCTCTTGCCCTTGCCGTTGCCGGTGTTGACGATCAGCAGGCCCTTTTCCTGGGTGGCGGCAGCCTGCTTCTTTTCATGGCCGGCGCGGCGGCGTTCGGTCATCCGCTGATGGGATTCGGCATCGGTCTTCATCGGGAATCGTCCTGTCGAAAGCGAAACAAAGGGTTCAGAGCGGGCCGGCGAGCGCGACCGTCACGCCGTCCCGGATGGATTTGGGGCCGAGCAGCCGGCCATTGGGCGCCGCGAGCCGCGCGCACGGCTCGGCCACGCCCGCGACGCCGAAACGCGCGAGGGCGGCAGCCGACGGGCCGCTCAATGCCGGTTCGGGACACTGCGCGAGCTGCGCTGCGTCGAACGCAACCAGCGGCCAGCCGCGGCGCGCGCACAGCGTGCGCAGCGGCCGGGCATGCGCCTTGTCGGCGAGCGTCGCGACGACGGCCGGCTCGGCGCCCGGGTAGTGCGCCAGCGCCGCGCGGATCGCGGCATCGAGTTGCGCGGCCGTCACGCCGGCGCGGAAACCGACGCCGAGCGCGACGCGCATCATGCGCGGCCGCCGAGCGCCGCGCGCACCGCCGGATCGTCGGCGAGTGCCGCGACGCGGCCGATCACGACGATCGCGGGCGAACCGATACCGGTCGCGCCCACGCGTTCGACGACCGTGTCGAGCGTCGCGAGCACGTGCCGCTGCGCATCGCGCGTCGCGTTCTCGATCGCCGCGCACGGCGTGTCGCCGGGCACGCCGCCGTCACGCAGCGCGGCCACGATCGCGTCGAGCCGGCGTATGCCCATGTAGATCACGATCGTCATCCGCGTCGCGGCGAGCGCGCGCCAGTCGGGTTCGTCGGCGCCCGCGCCGTGGCCCGTGACGAAGATCACGCCCTGCGCGTCGCCGCGATGCGTGACCGGAATGCCGAGCGCGGCCGGGGCCGCGATCCCGGCCGTGATGCCGTTCACGACCTCGACCGGGAAACCCGCCGCACCGAGCGCGAGCAACTCCTCGCCGCCGCGGCCGAACACGAACGGATCGCCGCCCTTGAGCCGTGCGACGCTGCGGCCCGCGCGCAGGTGCGCGAGCATCGCGGCGACGATCGTTTGCTGCGGCGTCGACGCATGGCCGCCGCGCTTGCCGACATGCTCGATACGCGCGTCGGCGCGCGCATGGCGCAATACGTCGGGGTTCACGAGATCGTCGACGAGCAGCACGTCGGCCGCGGCGATCGCGCGCACGGCCTTCAGCGTCAGCAGATCGGCGTCGCCGGGGCCGGCGCCGACGAGCCAGGCGCGGCTCATCGGACGCGGCACGGCGCACACCGTGTCGTAGCGGTGGAAAGGGGACAGCGAGCGGCACATCGGCGGCCGGCGGACAGGCAAGGCATGACGGATCGGGCAAAGCCCGCGCGAGCGCGGGCGGAAAGCGCACCCCATCCGTCCCCCGCGGATCGGGCGTTCGGCGAGCAGCGGGCTCGCCCCTTGCGTCGGCCGGTATCCGGGCTGGCCGCTTGCCAGGCCGCAGCCTTCCCGCCCGCTGAAGGGCAGTGGCATCGCGGGCGGCCTGGGCGCGTGCGGGGGAACCGCGGCGCGCGGGCGGCGTACCGTTGCGGGGACAGCACAGGCCGGGCGGACCTCCGCCTCCTGTTTCCCGTTTAACTGCGTGCGCGGAATACGCATGCGAGCACCGAACGCGGCGCATACGATAGCACAGCGGTCGGCCCGCGCGAACCCGCCGTGCGGGCGCCGCGAGCGGCCCCCGCACGGTGCGCGGCCACGCCGAACGCGCCGCGGCGGCCCGTTCCGCCTTGACGCTCCCCGCACCGCCGCCTACACTCGCACGCGTTTCGGTGCTCGCGCGCGCTCCTCCGGCGCGCGCAGTTAAACGGGAAACAGGGAGCCTGCCTGCGCCGCAGTCGAGCCAACCTGTGCTGCCCCCGCAACGGTAAGCGAACGCGTCGCGCCCAGCGCGATGCAGCGCCGCTTCGCCGCATGCCTGCCGCATGCGGACGACCGCCACTGGATGCCGCGCATCCGGGAAGGCGAAGCGGCGTGTTCGTCAGCCCGGATACCGGCCGAAACGTTGGGGTTCAGCGCCGCGGGGAGGCGGCGCATCGTCCACGGCCGCCGTTCGCCGGACGCCCGAGCGTTGCCCGCTTCCTCCGCCGATCCGTCAACCGCTGCGCGCGGGCCGGGGCGAGGAACGGCCGGCGCCGCGCGCCGGGCCGACGACGGCCGTGTTGGCATTCATCATGTCGACCGTTCGCAAAGGAGCATCATGCTCGACTCGTTCTTCCGTCTGTTCAACGACAGCCCGTCCGGGCTGCGCGGCAAAATCATCGCGATCTATTCTTTGCTCGTCGCGTTCAACGCCGGCGCGTGGATCTGGGCATTCGTCGCGTTTCGCGACCAGCCCGTGCTGCTGGGTACCGCGCTGCTCGCCTACGTGTTCGGGCTGCGCCATGCGGTCGACGCCGACCATATCGCCGCGATCGACAATGTCACGCGCAAGCTGATGCAGGAGGGCCGTAGCCCGCTCGGCGCGGGCCTGTTCTTCTCGCTCGGCCACTCGACGGTGGTGATCGTGATGTCCGTGGCGGTCGCGCTGACCGCGGCATCGCTCGCGCGCTTCGAGAGCATGAAGACCTGGGGCGGCGTGATCAGCACGAGCGTGTCGGCATTCTTCCTGCTGGTGCTCGCAGCCGCCAACCTGCTGATCCTGATCTCCGTCTACCGGACGTTTCGCGCGGCCCGCCGCGGCGAGCCGATCGTCGACGCCGACCTCGACATGCTGATGAACCAGCGCGGCGTGCTGGCCCGCCTGTTCCGGCCTCTGTTCCGCCTCGTGTCGCGCAGCTGGCACCTGTATCCGGTCGGCTTCCTGTTCGGCTTCGGCTTCGATACCGCGACCGAAATCGCGCTGTTCGGCATCTCGGCCACGCAAGTGCAGGGCGGCCTGTCGTTCTGGTCGGTGATGGTGTTGCCGGTGCTGTTCACCGCCGGCATGACGCTCGTCGACACGACCGACGGCATCCTGATGATGGGCGCGTACCGCTGGGCATACGTGCGGCCGATCCGCAAGATCTACTACAACATGACGATCACGTTCGTGTCGGTGCTGGTTGCCGCGCTGATCGGCGGCATCGAGGTGCTCGCGCTGCTCGCGGATAAACTCTCGCTGCAGGGCCCGGTGTGGAATTTCTCGACGATGGTCGCCTCGCATTTCGGGATGCTCGGCTACGTCGTGATCGGCCTGTTCCTCGCGTGCTGGATCGTATCGGCCGCGATCTACCGCATCAAACGCTACGACGAGATCGACGTGACGCTCTCGGCCTGACTCCCTTTTCGACACAGGACCCACCATGACCCTACGCAAGCTTCCCGTCACGATCGTCACGGGCTTTCTCGGCAGCGGCAAGACCACGCTGATGCGCCACATCCTGCAGCACGCCGGAGGCCGCCGCATCGCGGTGATCGTCAACGAATTCGGCGAACTCGGCATCGACGGCGAAATCCTCAAGGGCTGCGGGATCGGCTGCGAGGATGCGGAGGGCGCACCGGGCGAAGCGTCGGGCCAGCTGTACGAACTCGCGAACGGCTGCCTGTGCTGCACCGTGCAGGAGGAGTTCTATCCGGTGATGGAAGCGCTCGTCGAGCGCCGCGCCGACATCGATCACGTGCTGATCGAGACGTCGGGCCTCGCGCTGCCGAAGCCGCTCGTGCAGGCCTTCAACTGGCCGACGATCCGCAACAGCTTCACGGTCGACGCGGTCGTGACCGTCGTCGACGGGCCGGCCGCCGCGAGCGGCCAGTTCGCCGAGAACCCGCAGGCTGTCGACGCGCAGCGCCGCGCCGATCCAAATCTCGACCATGAGTCGCCGCTGCACGAACTGTTCGCCGACCAGCTGTCGTCCGCCGATCTCGTGATCGTGAACAAGGCCGACCTCGTCGCCGACGCGCAGTTCGCCGCGGTCGAAGCCGCGATCCGCGAGGAAATCCCGCCGCAGGTGAAGATCGTGCGCGCGACGCGCGGCGAGCTCGACCTCGCGATGCTGCTGGGCCTCGAATCTGCATCGGAGGAAACGATCCATCTGCGGCACGACCATCACGGCTCGGCCGACGACGGCGATCACGACCACCATCACGACGATTTCGATTCGGTGGTGGTGTCGGGCGACGCGGGGTCGCGCGAGGCGACGATCGCTGCGCTGCAGCGCGTGGTCGAGACGCACACGATCTACCGCGCGAAAGGCTTCGCGGCGCTGCCCGACGCACCGATGCGACTCGTGATCCAGGGCGTCGGCCGCCGCTTCGACAGCTATTTCGACCGTCGCTGGCAGGACGGCGAAACGCGTGCGAGCCGCTTCGTGCTGATCGGCGAGGAGCTCGACGCAGCCGCGCTGCAGCGCGCGTTCGACGCCGCGTGCGCGGCCGACGTGCAACAGGCGTAACGCGCGATGCATCTGCTGCGCACCACGCCGGGTGGCTTCGTCGACGATACGCAGGGTGTCGTCCGGATCGACCAGCAGCCGGCCGACATCGTGATCCTGAGCTCGGCCGACACGACGCTGTCGCTGCTGGCCAGCGTCGTGCCGAAGCTGCCGGCCGGCTTTCCGAGCGTGCGGCTCGCGAACGTCACGTTCCTGCGGCAGCCGGCGTCGGTCGATTTCTATGTCGACGACGTGCTGCGTCACGCGATGACGGTCGTGATCGATCATCTCGGCGGCGAGGCGTACTGGCCGTACGGGATCGAACAGGCCGTGTCGCTCGCGTCCAAGCGCGGGCAACGGCTCGCGATGTTCTCCGGCGACCTGCAGGAAGACCCGAACCTCGTCGCGAAGAGCACGGTCGCGCCCGACCTGTGCCGGCTGTGGTGGCGTTATCTGCGCGAAGGCGGAATGCACAACGCCGAAGCGTTGCTGCGCAGCATCGCATTCCATACGCTCGGCTTCGGCGACGAACCCGAGCCGCCGCGCCCGCTGCCGGCCGCCGCGCTGTATCACCCGGCGCGCGACCCGGCGAGCGTCGACGACTGGCGCGCGCGCTGGACGCCCGGCGCGCCCGTCGTCGCGATCCTGTTCTATCGCGCGCACTGGCAGGCCGCGAACACCGCCGTGTTCGACGCGCTGGCCGATGCACTCGTGCGCGAGGGACTCAATCCGCTGCCGATCGCGGTCACGTCATTGAAGGACGCCGTGAGCCGCGAGGTCATCACGCAGCTCTGCGACACGCACGGCGTCGCGCTCGTGCTGAACACCACGGCCTTCGCGGCCGGCGCGATCGACAGCCCCGAGCCCGACGTGCTCGCGGGCGACGCGCCGGTGCTGCAGGTGATCCTGTCCGGCGGCAACCGCGACGCGTGGGTGGCCGACAACCAGGGGCTGCACGCGCGCGACATCGCGATGCACATCGCGTTGCCTGAAGTCGACGGGCGCATCGTCACGCGCGCGGTGAGCTTCAAGGGGCTGGCGTATCGTTGTCCGCACACCGAAGTCGACGTCGTGCGTTACCAGCCCGACGCCGAACGGATCGCATTCGTCGCGGCGCTCGCGCGCGGCTGGTGCCGGCTGCGCACGCTCGACAATGCCGACAAGCGCATCGCGCTGATCCTCGCGAACTATCCGCAAAGCGAAGGGCGGATCGGCAACGGCGTCGGGCTCGATACGCCGGCGTCCGCACTGCGCGTGCTCGTGGCGCTGCGCGATGCCGGCTATGCCGTGGCCGACCTGCCGGCCGACGGCGACGCGCTGATCGCGCGGCTCACCGAAGGCGTGACCAACGATCCGGCCGTGCGCGCATTGCGCCCGGCGTTCCAGAGTTTCGCGCTGGCCGACTACGTCGCGCATTTCGCGCGGCTGCCGGCCGCCGTGCGCGACGCGCTGAACGCACGCTGGGGCCCGCCCGAAGCGGACCCGACGCTGCGGCAGGGGCGCTTCGCGATCGCCGGCTGGCGCGCGGGCAACGTGTTCGTCGGCATCCAGCCGTCGCGTTCGCGCGGCGAGAACGACTATGCGAGCTACCACGATGCGGACCTCGTGCCGCCGCACGCGTACCTCGCGTTCTATTTCTGGCTGCGCGATGCGTTCGGCATCGACGCGGTCATCCACCTCGGCAAGCACGGCAACCTCGAATGGCTGCCGGGCAAGAGCGTCGCGCTGTCCGACGCGTGCTGGCCCGACCTGACGCTCGGGCCGCTGCCGCACCTGTATCCGTTCATCGTCAACGATCCGGGCGAGGGCAGCCAGGCGAAACGCCGCGCGCAGGCGGTGATCGTCGATCACCTGATGCCGCCGCTCACGCGCGCGGAAAACTACGGCCCGCTGCAGGATCTCGAACGGCAGGTCGACGAATACTACGAAGCGCTGATGGTCGATGCGCGGCGCGCGAAGCTGCTGCGCAAGACGATCCTCGCGACGATCGCCGAACACCGGCTGCATGACGAACTGAGCGTGTCGCCGCCGCGCGATGCGGGCGACGAAGATGCGCTGCTGACGCGCGTCGACGCGTGGCTGTGCGAATTGAAGGAAGCGCAGATTCGCGACGGGCTGCACGTGTTCGGCGCATCGCCGGCCGATCGTCAGCGGCGCGACACGCTGCTCGCGCTCGCGCGTTTTCCGGTCGGCGACGGCAAGGGCGAACGCGCGGGGCTGATCGGCGCGCTCGCGCGCGATCTCGCGCTCGGCGACGATTTCGATCCGCTCGCGGCCGACTGGGCCGCGCCGTGGACGGGCCCGCGGCCGGCCGCGCTGCAACTGCTCGACGCATCGCCGTGGCGCCATGCGGGCGATACGCGCGAGCGGCTCGAACGGTTCGCGCAGCAGTGGCTGGACGGGTTGTGCGCGCATGCCGGCGGCGATCCCGGCATCGAAGCGACGCCGCCCGGTGCATGGCCGCACACGCTCGCCGTGCTCGAACGCGTTCGCACGGCGCTGCTGCCCGCGCTCGACGCGTGCGGCGGCGAGGAAATGCGCCAGCTGCTGCGCGGGCTCGACGGCCGCTTCGTGCCGCCGGGGCCGAGCGGTTCGCCGTCGCGCGGCCGCCCCGACGTGCTGCCGACGGGCCGCAACTTCTATTCGGTCGATACGCGCGCGGTGCCGACGCAGGCCGCTTGGTCGCTCGGGCTGAAATCCGCGCAGCAGCTGATCGAACGCCATCTGCAGGATCACGGCGACTATCCGCGCGCGATCGGGCTGTCGGTCTGGGGGACGGCCACGATGCGCACCGGCGGCGACGATATCGCGCAGGCGTTCGCGCTCATCGGCGTGCGGCCGAAATGGGCGCACGGCAGCCATCGCGTGACCGACTTCGAGATCCTGCCGATCGAGATCTTCGACCGGCCGCGCATCGACGTGACGCTGCGCGTGTCGGGCTTCTTCCGCGACGCGTTCCCGAACCTGATGCACCTGTTCGACGCGGCCGTGCAGGCCGTGGCCGCGCTCGACGAGCCCGAGGCACTGAACCCGATCCGCGCACGCATCGAGCGCGAACGCGCGACATGGATCGAGCAGGGCGTGGCGCCGGACGAAGCGCGGCGCCGGGCCGGCTGGCGCGTGTTCGGCGCGCGGCCGGGCAGCTACGGCGCCGGCCTGCAGGACCTGATCGACCAGCGCCGCTGGCAGACCGACGCCGACCTCGCCGACGCTTACCGCCAGTGGGGCGGCCATGCGTACGCGCAGAACAGCGCGGGCGACGCCGCGCCCGACGTGTTCGGCGCGCGGCTCGCGACGATCGACGTCGTCGTGCAGAACCAGGACAGCCGCGAACACGACATCCTCGACTCGAACGACTACTACCAGTTCCAGGGCGGGATGACGGCGGCCGTGCGCCACCTGTCCGGGCAGCAGCCGAGCATCTACCACGGCGACCATGCGAACCCGGTCGCGCCGAAGATGCGCACGCTGCGCGAGGAAATCGCGCGCGTGATCCGCTCGCGCGTCGTCAATCCGAAATGGCTCGACGGCGTGAAGCGTCATGGCTACAAGGGCGCGGCCGAAATGGCCGCGACCGTCGACTACCTGTACGGCTATGACGCGACCGCGCGCGTGCTGTCGGATCACCAGTACGCGCTCGTCGCCGACGCATACCTGTTCGACGACGACACGCGCGCGTTCCTCGAACGCCACAACCCGAAGGCGCTGCACGGCATCTGCGAACGCTTCGTCGAAGCGATGCAACGCGGGCTGTGGCAGCAGCCGGGCGACTATCGCGAGCGGATCGAAGCGGTCTGGCTCGACAGCGAACAACTTCAGGAAGGGGGACGGCGATGACCGATCCGACGACGCATCGCGCACGCGCGGTGTTCCCGTTCGCGGCGCTGGTCGCGCAGCAACCGCTGCAGCAGGCGCTGCTGCTCGCGGCGATCGACCCGTCGCTCGGCGGCGTGCTCGTCAGCGGGCCGCGCGGCACCGCGAAATCGACCGCCGCGCGCGCGCTCGCCGAACTGCTGCCCGAAGGGGCATTCGTCACGCTGCCGCTGTCGGCGAGCGACGAGCAGGTCACGGGCACGCTCGATCTCGCGCATGCGCTCGCCGAAAACGGCGTGCGCTTTCGCCCGGGCCTGCTCGCGCGCGCGCATCGCGGCGTGCTGTACGTCGACGAGGTGAACCTGCTCGCCGACGGGCTCGTCGATACGCTGCTCGACGTCGCCGCGAGCGGCGTGAACGTGATCGAGCGCGATGGCGTGTCGCACGCGCACGACGCGCGCTTCGTACTGGTCGGCACGATGAATCCCGAGGAAGGCGAACTGCGCCCGCAGCTGCTCGACCGCTTCGGGCTGATGATCGAGCTCGAGAACTGCTTCGACGCCGCGCAGCGCGAGCAGATCGTGAAGGCGCGCCTCGCGTTCGATCTCGATCCGGACGCGTTCCGTGCACGTCACGCGGCCGCGCAGCGCGAGCTCGGCGACCGGATCCACGCGGCGCGGGCACGACTGTCGACGCTGGATTTCGACGACGCGGTTCACGCGCGCGTCAGCGCGCTGTGCATCGACGCGGCCGTCGACGGCCTGCGCGCCGACCTCGTGATGCTGCGCGCCGCGCGCGCGCTCGCGGCGCTGGAACAGGCCGACGCGGTGACGGTGCCGCATGTCGAACGCGTGGCCGACGCGGTGCTGCGGCATCGGCGTCATGCAGGTACGCCGCCGTCGTCAGGCACGTCGCAGTCGAATGGTGACGGCGACGGTAACCGCGACGGCCGTTCGCCACCGCACACACGCCGGCAGCCCGACGATCGACCGGACGCGGCGCGAAACGATGCGACCGCGTCGCAAGGCGACTGGGGCTACCTGCCGCCCGAGCCGGCCGGACTGCGCGACGTGAAAAGCGTGGTGCCGCTGCCGCTAAAAAAACGCTGAGCCATCGAGCCGACGCCGCCGCGAACACGGTTCGCGGTCCTCGATGGCAACCAGGCGCCGCCGCACGCGTGCCGGGTACGGTGCGTGCCGGCACGGCCGTTGCGTGGCCGGCGACGCTCGCCGCGAAGCGCGGCGGCCCGCTGCACGCCGACCACCTGCGTTTTCGCAAACGGGCCGGCACACCACGCGCACTCCATTGCTTCGTGCTCGACTGTTCAGCGTCGATGCTGTCGCACGAACGGCTCGCGCTCGCGAAAGGGTTGATCGTCGCGTACTTCGATCAGGCCGCGCGCCACCGCGTGGAAACCGCGCTGATCTGCTTCGGCGGCAACGGCGCCGCGCGGCGCTTCGGCCCGGCCGTGCCGCGCTGGTGGAATGCGCGCTGGCTCGAACCGGTGGACGGCGGCGGCGGCACGCCGCTCGCGGACGGCATCGCGGCCGCCGCGCAATTGCTCGCGCGCGATGCGCGGCGTACGCCGGACAAGCAGCGCTGGCTGTGGGTGCTGTCCGACGGACGCACGCGCGAAACGCCGCCGAAGCCGGCGGCCGCCGATCACGTCGTGTTCGTCGACTTCGACGACGCGGCCGTGCGGATCGGGCAGGGCAGGCGGCTCGCCGATGCATGGGGCGCGCAATGGACGACGGCCGCGTCACTGTCTCCCGGGCTGGCCGGCTGATCCGGATCCGGTGATCGGCCGCGCGGGACGATCGCCGGCGCTGCGCTATGATCGCCGTTTCAACTCACCGGAATGCCTGCCATGCAAGTACTCGTCGATGCCGACGCGTGTCCCGCCGTCATCAAGGACATGCTGTTTCGCGCCGCGCGTCGTGCCGAGATCTGCGTGACGCTGGTCGCGAACCAGTTCCTGCGCACGCCGCCGTCGCCGTTCATCAAGGCGCTGCAGGTGCCGGCCGGCTTCGACGTGGCCGATGCGCGGATCGTCGAGCTCGTGGAAGCCGGCGATCTCGTGATCACCGCCGACATCCAGCTGGCCGCCGCCGTCCTCGACAAGGGCGCGCATGCGCTCGACCCGCGCGGCAACTGGTTCAGCCGCGAGAACATCGAGGAACGCCTGTCGACGCGCGCGATGATGGATCAGCTGCGCAGCGCGGGCATCGATACGGGCGGGCCGGCGCCGTTCAGCGCACGCGACGGCAAGACGTTCGCGTCGCAGTTCGACCGGTTCCTGGCACGCCGCGGCACGCCGTGACGCACCGGGAGCCGGTCATGCGATGCGTCACCGGTTTCGCGTCGAATCGTCGGCTACGGCAGAATACGGATTCGCCCCGACATGGATGTCGCGGCGCGAACGACCCACCGGAGGGCATGGATGTCACCGACCCAACTTCTCGTTCCCACGTTCACCCAGATGCTGCGCGCGCAATCCGCGTGGCTCGACAAGGCCGCGGCGCACCGGCAGGCCGAGGGCAGCGCGCCCGACGCGGTGCTGACGCTGAAGCTCGCGCCCGACATGTATCCGCTCGCCGCCCAGGTGCGGTTTTCGTGCTTCCAGGCCATGGAACCCGTCTACCGTCTGCGCGGCGAACCGCTGCCGGACGCGCTGCTGGCGTTGCGGGAAGCCGGCTGGCATGCCGATGCGCAGCCCGGCACGCTGAGCGACGCGCAAGGGATCCTCGCCGGCACGATCGCCTTCCTCGGCGAACTCGCGCCCGACGCGCTCGATGGTGGCACCGCGCTGCCTATCGCGCTCGAACTGCCGAACGGCATCGCGTTCGACATGACGGGCGAGCAGTACGCGCGCGACTGGGCGCTGCCGCAGTTCTACTTTCACGCGATCGCCGCGTACGCGATCCTGCGCCATTACGGCGTCGATCTCGGCAAGGCCGACTACGTGCCGCACATGCTCGCGTACGTGCGGCCCGGCACGATTCCTCAGGGTTGAACGAATGAGCGGACGATCCGGCGGCGGCGCCGCGGCATGACGCGGGCCCTGTTCGTCTGCAGCCGCAACCGGCTGCGCAGCCCGACGGCCGAGGCGGTGTTCGCCGCAAGGCCGGGCCGTTGCTGCGCGCGCGAGCGGCGCGGGCCGGTTCAGCGCGAGCGAAGCGGGCCGTCCGCGAGCGCGGAAAAGCGGTCGAGGTGCAGCAGTTCGATGATCTTGCGGGTCGGCACGCTCGCACGCAGCGTCTCGAGCCGTTCGACGTCGAACCACTTGCAGCGCGCGATCTCGTTGCTCGCGCGCGGGGTCAGGTGTTTCGGCACGTCGGCCACGAACACGTGATGGAGCTTCGTGAGGCCGCCGAACTGCACTGCATAGTCGAGCGCGAGCCCCTCCAGCCGCGTTTCTTCCGCCAGTTCCCGCTGCGCGGCCTCCAGCGGCGTCTCGCCGCGCCGGATCGTGCCGCCCGGCAGCGACCAGCGCGCCGCGCTACGGGCGACCAGCAGCACGCTGCTGCGCTGGCGGCACACGATCGTGGCGCGTTCCTTGATGCTGGCGACGGTATCCGGCCCGGTATTCATGTTCGGCAAAACAGGTGCTGAATCGTGGAGGGAAATGCACGTCGACCGGCGTTGCCGGCCTGTCGCCCGATCGTCGGGCACGACGGCATGCAAGCCGCCGCGCCGATCATACCGGGCGTTCGTGACAGTTCCGTGCGTTACCCAGCGCAACGCGCATCGCGTCATGCGTGCGTGTCGATCGCCGAGCGAGCCGGCTTCCCGGACCGCACGTGGCGCCGTTTGTGGACGACACGCCGGTGGTGATGCGGCGGCGTCACATGCGGGCGCGCGGGCGCGGGCCGTGCCTCCGGCGCGGTGGCCCGCGGTCCGGATTGTCCCTCGCCAAAATGGAAGGTCCGGGTTTGCGCGCGGGCGACACCCAGCGTCGACACCAGCACGATGGCCGCGAGCAGCATGCGTTTCATGAAAAGTCCGCCTTGGGTCAGATAAGTACGTTCCGCGAGCTTAGCGAACGGCGGCACGACGCCGCAACCGCCCCGCGTTCGGTGTCGTCCCCACTTGCGGGCGGCCGCGTACTCCGCACGGCTGCCGGGGCATGTCCGGCTTGACAATAAAATTCCTGGGTGTGAATATAAATTCACGTTCAAGAATTATTCTTCGAGTCCGGGAAACCGTGCCGCCACTGTCGGCCCGGCGAAACCGGCGATCCGATCAACCGGAAGCAGGAGCGAGACGCATGGCGGAGCTGGAACAGCAGGGCGCGCTGGCGGGGTTGCGCATCATCGATCTGTCGCGGGTGCTGGGCGGCCCGTACGCGACGCAGATCCTCGCCGACCACGGCGCGGAGGTGATCAAGGTCGAACCGCCGTCGGGCGACGAGACGCGCACCTGGGGGCCGCCGTTCGACGGCGACACCGCGTCGTATTTCCTCGGCGTGAACCGCAACAAGCTCGGCATCGCGCTCGACCTGACCCAGCCGGAGGATCGGGAGCGGCTGCTCGGCCTGCTCGAGCACGCGGATGCGCTGGTCGAGAACTTCAAGATCGGCACGATGGAGCGCTGGGGGCTCGGCTTCGACACGCTGCACGCGCGTTTTCCGCGGCTCGTCCATTGCCGCGTGTCGGGCTTCGGCGCGGACGGCCCGCTCGGCGGGCTGCCCGGCTACGACGCGGCCGTGCAGGCGCTGGCCGGGCTGATGAGCGTAAACGGCGAGGCGGGCGGCGCGCCGCTGCGCGTCGGCGTGCCGATCGTCGATCTCGTCACCGGGCTGAACGCGGCGCTCGGCGTGCTGATGGCGCTGCGCGAACGCGATGCGAGCGGGCGCGGGCAGTTCGTCGAATCGACGCTGTTCGACTGCGCGCTGTCGATCCTGCATCCGCATACGCCGAACTTCTTCCATTCGGGGAAGGCACCGGTGCGCACCGGCAACGCGCATCCGAACATCACGCCGTACGACAGCTTTCCGACCGCGAGCGTCGACATCTTTCTCGCGGTCGGCAACTACGGGCAGTTCGCCGCGCTGTGCGACGTGCTCGGCACGCGCGACTGGCCCGACGATCCGCGTTTCGCCGACAACCGCGCGCGCAGCGCGAACCGCACCGCGTTGCGCGCGCTGCTCGAAACGGCGCTGGCCGCACACGACGGCGCGGCGCTCGCCGAGCGGCTGATGCGCCGCGGCGTGCCGTGCGCGCCCGTGCTCGGACTCGACGCGGCGCTCGACCATCCGCACGTCGCGCATCGGCGGATGAAGGTCGAACTGGGCCGGCATCGCGGCATCGCGTCGCCGATCAAGCTCGGCCGCACGCCGGCCACGTATCGGCGGCCACCGCCGGCGCTGAACGAACATGCGGCGCAGGTGTTTGCCGACGACGAACGCGAGGGCAACGGCAACGACAGCGGCACACGCGGCAACTGACACGCATCGCGGCCGGCGGCCGTGCGATGGCGTCCAGCGCTGCCGCACGACCGCGCAACCCGTCGGACACCAAACCACACCACGCCGCGCCGCGCCCGACGCGCGCCGGCGCAACAGGAGACACATCATGCTCGCATGGATCGGCGCGATCGCGATCGTCGCGCTGTTCGGCCTGATCATCACGAAGCGGCTGTCGCCGCTCGTCGCGCTGATCGTCGTGCCGGTGGCCGCGTCGCTCGCGGCCGGCTTCGGACTCTCGACGGGCAAGTTCATCGTGCACGGCGTGCAGAACATCGGCCCGATCGCCGGGATGTTCGTTTTTGCGATTCTATTTTTCGGAATCCTCACCGACGCGGGGATGCTCGACCCGATCATCGCGGGCGTGCTGCGCGTGATCGGCTGCCATCCGCCGCGCATCGTGGTCGGCTCGGCGCTGCTCGCGCTGCTGATCCACCTGGACGGCTCGGGCGCCGTCACGTTTCTCGTCACGCTGCCCGCGATGATGCCGCTCTATACGCGGCTCGGGATGGACCGGCGGATCCTCGCGTGCGTCGCGTCGATGGCGGCCGGCGTCAACTTCCTGCCGTGGGTCGGGCCGATGCTGCGCGCGTCGGCCGCGCTGCACATTCCCGGCTCGGCGATCTTCATGCCGATGATCCCGGTGCAGATCGCCGGGCTCGTGTTCGTGTTCGGCACCGCCTACGTGCTCGGCGTGCGCGAGGCGAAGCGGCTAGGGCTCGATCGCGCCGGCGCGGCGTCGCTCGCGATCGCACCGCGCGTGCTGACCGACGCCGAACGCGCGCTGCGCCGGCCCGGCCGCTTCCGGATCAACCTGGTGCTGACGCTCGTCGTGCTCGGCACGCTGGTGTCGGGCATCGTCGACCCGATGGTGATGTTCATGCTCGGCACGGTCGCCGCGCTCGTCATCAACTATCCGGACGTACAAGCGCAGCGCGAGCGGATCGACGCGCATGCGAAGGCCGCGCTGATGATGGCGAGCGTGCTGCTCGCGGCCGGCGCGTTCACCGGGATCATGTCCGGCACCGGCATGCTGAAGGCCATGGCCGATGTCGTCGTCGCGCACGTGCCGGTCGAGCACGCGCGCCACATGCCGTTCGTGCTCGGCCTGCTGTCGATGCCGCTGAGCCTGCTGTTCGACCCCGACTCGTTCTACTTCGGCGTGCTGCCGGTGCTCGCGGAAAGCGCGAAGCTGCTCGGCGTGCCGCCGATCCAGATGGCGCAGGCCGCGCTGCTCGGCCAGATGACGACCGGTTTTCCGGTCAGCCCGCTCACGCCCGCGACGTTCCTGATCGTCGGCCTGACCGGCGTCGAGTTGGCCGAGCACCAGAAATTCACGATTCCGTTCCTGTTCGCCGCTACCGTGCTGATGGTCTTCGCCGCGGTCGTTGCGGGCGTGTTTCCGTTGTGAGCGTCCGTATCCCCGTCGCGCCGCGCCGGCCTCCACCGAGAAATCCCCTCAAAGCCCGGCGCCGTGTCGAAAGCGGCGCGGCCGTTCCCGTTTTCCTGGAGAGCAACCCATGCAGTTCGACCTGACCGACGACCAGCGCGCGATCGAAAGCGCGATCGAGAAAATCTGCGAACGCTTCGGCGACGACTACTGGCTCGAACGCGACCGTGCGGGCGGGTTTCCGTCCGATTTTCACGCGGCGCTCGCCGAGGCCGGCTGGCTCGGCATCGCGATGGACCCGGCGCACGGCGGCGCCGGACTCGGGATGACCGAGGCCGCGCTGATGATGCGCACGATCAGCGCGTCGGGCGCCGGCCTGTCGGGTGCGTCCGCCGTCCACATGAACATCTTCGGGCTGAACCCGGTACAGGTGTTCGGCACCGACGCGCAGAAGGCGCGCTTCCTGCCGCCGCTGATCGCCGGGCGCGACAAGGCCTGCTTCGCGGTGACCGAGCCGGACGCGGGCCTCGACACGACGCACCTGACCACGCAGGCGCGCCGCGATGGCGACCACTACGTGCTGAGCGGACGCAAGATCTGGATCTCGACCGCGCAGGTCGCGAACAAGATGCTGATCATCGCGCGCACGACGCCGCTCGACCAGGCCGCGAAGCCGACCGACGGGCTGAGCCTGTTCTACACCGACCTCGACCGTTCGCACGTCGAGGTGCGCGAGATCGAGAAAATGGGCCGCAAGGCCGTCGATTCGAACATGCTGTTCATCGACAACCTGCGCGTGCCGCGCGACGACCTGATCGGCAACGAGGGCGACGGCTTCCGCTACCTGCTGCACGGGCTGAACCCCGAGCGGATCCTGATCGCCGCCGAGGCGATCGGCCTCGGGCAGGCCGCGCTGCGCCGCGCGACGCGGTATGCGTGCGAGCGCGTCGTGTTCGGCCGGCCGATCGGGCAGAACCAGTCGATCCAGCATCCGCTCGCGCAGGCGTGGATGCAGCTCGAGGCCGCGTGGCTGATGGTGATGAAGGCCGCGACGCGCTACGACGCGGGGCAGCCGTGCGGGGCGGAGGCGAACGCCGCGAAGTACCTCGGCGCGGAAGCCGCGTTCCAGGCGTGCCAGACGGCGATCGCGACGCACGGCGGGATGGGCTATGCGAAGGAATACCATGTCGAACGCTACCTGCGCGAGTGTATGATTCCGAGGCTCGCGCCCGTGAGCCCGCAACTGATCCTGTGCTACATCGCGGAGAAGGTGCTCGGGCTGCCGAAGTCGTACTGACCGTACCGACCCGGCGGCCGGCACGGCGCGATTTCCCGTTCCGAATCAAGCGCTCGTCATGGACGTCAAACTCGTTGCCCGCACGCTCGACCTGTTCGAGCTGTTCGCCGCCGAACGGCGGCCGCTGCCGCTCACCGAACTCGCGCGCCTGCTCAACGTGCCGGCGTCGAGCTGCCTGGCGATGGCGCGCACGCTCGTGAGCCGCGGCTATCTGTACGAGGTGCGCAAGCGCGGCGGCTACTATCCGACGCGGCGCCTGCAGACGATCGCCACCGCGATCGACGCGACCGATCCCGTCGTCGACATCGTGCATCCGCATCTCGTCGCGCTGCGCGACGCGAGCCGCGAGACAGCCGTGCTCGGCAAGATCCAGGGCACGTCGGTCACGTACCTCGACGTCGTCGAGTCCGAACAGGCGATCCGCTATACGCGCCAGCCGGGCGAGCTGCGCCCGCTGCATGCGAACTCGATCGGCAAGGCGATCTTCGCGGAACTCGCGAGCGACGCGCAGCAGGCGCTCGGTGCGCAGCTGTCGTTCGAACGCTTCACCGATGCGACGGTGGCGGACCTGCCGGCGCTCGTCGCGCAAGCCGCGTGGTTTCGCGAACTCGGCTGGGCCGAGAACGTCGGCGAGAGCGCGCCCGAGCTGTCGGCGATCGCGGTCGCGCTGACGCTCGACGGCGACTGGTACGGGCTGTCGGTCGTCGGGCCGACCGAGCGGATCCGCCAGCATCGCGACACGCATGCGGCGCTGCTGGTCGATGCGAAGGCGCGGCTGCTGGCCGAGCAGGGGCGCGGGTAACGTAGCCACCTGCCGCGCTGCCCGGGGTCCCCGGGCATTCAGGTACGCGCGCCCTCAGCGATACCAGCGCGGCGTATAAACCCACTCGCGTCCGTCGCCGATCGCGAAACGCCGGGTCGTCGACGAACCGACGATCACCATCGTGCGCATGTCCACCTGATCGCTGCGCAGCGCGCCGAGCGTCGTCGTCACGAGCGTCGCGCCGGGCCGGCCGATATCGCGGCCGAGCACGACGACCGTATCGGCCGCACGGTGCGCGCGCACGGCATCGAGCGCACGATCGAGTTGCCACGGCCGCGCACGCGAGATCGGGTTGTAGAACGCCATCACGAGATCGGCTTGCGCCGCATGCCGCAGCCGCATCTCGATCACGTCCCATGGCTTCAGGTTGTCCGACAGCGAGATCGCGCAGAAATCGTGGCCGAGCGGCGCGCCGGCCTGCGCGGCGGTCGCCAGCGACGCCGATACGCCGGGTTCGACGCGCAGCTCGACCGCGGCCCATTGCGGATCGCGCGCTTCGTCGAGTGCCTCGAGCACGGCCGCGGCCATCGCGAACACGCCCGGGTCGCCCGACGACACGACCGCGACGCGCCGGCCCTGGGCCGCCAGTTCGAACGCATGGCGCGCGCGCTGCATTTCCTCGCGATTGTCGGTTCCATGCACGCGCTGATCCGCGCGGAACGGGCCGGCCATCGTCACGTAGGTCGTATATCCGAGGATGTCGGTGGCTTCCGCGAGCGCGCGGCGCGCGGCGGGCGTGAGCCACGCGGCATCGCCCGGGCCGAGGCCGAGCACCGTCAGGCGGCCGCGCGCACGGCCGAGCGCGGCGGGATCGACCGGTTGCGCGGCGACCGCGCAGGCGAGGCCGTCGGACGTTGCGCGCAGCGTATGCGCCACGCGCAACGTGCTGCCGAGCACGGCGGTGGCATCGCTGCTGCCAGCTCCATCGACATCGACATCGACATCGGCGAAGCGCAGCGGCACGCCCAGCGTCCGCGCGGCCGCTTCAACCCGCGCATCGCCGAGCAACGTCGCCGGTGCGACGAGCGCGGCAAGCGCCAGCCGCGCGAGACCGTGCGTATCGAGCAACGCGTCGATGCGTTCGGCAAGCGACGGCGGCCCGCCGGCCTGCGCGCCGCGCGCGTCGATGCCGACCACCACGCTGCGCGGATGGATCACGAGTTCGTCGCGCGCGCCGCGCCACGCATCGGGCGTCACGCGAATCGCATGCGCGGCCGCGTCGTCGCGCGGCAGCGCGACGTCGTCGAGCCACGGCGCCGCGCCGTCGACGCGCGTGGCCGCGCCCGCGAGCAGGTCGGACACGAAGCGCTTGCCTTGCTGGAGATCGGCGAGCGCATAGCCGTCGGGCGGATTGAGCACGCACGCGCCGAAGCGCAGCTCGCCGCTTGTCGTGATCGCCGGTGCGACGCCGAGGCACTCGGCAATTTCGCGCGCGATCACATTGACGCCCGTCAGCCCGCCGAGCAGCGGCACGACGGCCGAACCGTCCTCCGCGACCGCGAGCACGGGCGGCTCGACACCCTTGTCGGCCAGCGCCGGCGCGACGCAACGGATCACGATGCCGGCCGCGCACAGCGCGACGATCGGCAAGCCGCGCGCGTACAGCTCGCGCAGGTGCGCGCCGAGCTCGTCGAACGGCACGTCGGCCTCGACGCGCGACGCGAGCCCATGCACGACGGCACCCGGATAGCGCGCCTGGATGCGCCGCGCGGTATCGAGCGCGCCCGCGCCGAGAACCACGATCGCGGGCGGAGTCGTCATCCTTGCCATTTTTCCCCCGGCACGACGAGCAGCGAGAAATACGGCGACGCCATCGGATCGACTTCGTCGAGCGGCACGATGCGCTGCGCCGCCATCGTCGCGCGCTCGACGTACAGCGCGCGCTTCGCGAGCCCCAGTTCGTCGAGCACGCGCCGCACCTTGTCGAAGTTGCGGCCGAGCTTCATCACGACGGCCGCGTCGGCCTGCGCGAGCCGCGCACGCAATTCGTCCTCCGGCAGCACGCCGGACAGCACCGACAGGCTCTGGTTGCGATAGACCAGCGGCTGGCCGAGCACGGCCGTGCCGCCGAGCATCGCGCACACGCCCGGGATCACTTCGGTGTCGTAGCGCGGCGCGAGACGATCGTGCAGGTACATGTACGACCCGTAGAAGAACGGATCGCCTTCGCAGATCACCGCGACGTCGCGCCCGGCGTCGAGATGCGACGCGACGATCTCCGCGGCGGTGTCGTAGAAGTCGGCAATCACGGTCTCGTAGCAGAGCGGCGGCGGCAGCGCCTCGGTCGTCACCGGATAGACGAGCGGCAGTTGTGTTTGCGCGTCGAGCAGGTGCGCCTCGACGATCCCGTACGCATTGCCTTTCTTGCCCTTCGCGACGAAATACGCGACCACCGGCACGGCCTGCAGCACCCGCAGCGCCTTGATCGTCATCAGTTCAGGGTCGCCGGGGCCGACGCCGACCCCGAACAGGCGTCCGCGCGGGGCCGTCATTCGGCCTCCGTCGCGAGTGCGTTGACCGCGGCAGCCGCCATCGCGCTGCCGCCGCGCCGGCCGAGCAGCGCGACGTACGGCACGCCGCGGCTGTTCGCGTCGAGCGCCGCCTTCGATTCGGCCGCGCCGATGAAGCCGACCGGAAAGCCGAGAATCAGCGCGGGGCGCGGCGCACCGGCGTCGATCATGTCGAGCAGGTGGAACAGCGCGGTCGGCGCATTGCCGATCACGACGACGCTGCCGGCCAGATGCGGGCGCCACAGTTCGAGCGCCGCGGCCGAGCGCGTGTTGCCGAGATGCCGCGCAAGGTCGGGCACTTCCGGTTCGCCGAGCGTGCAGATCACGCGATTGCCGGCCGGCAGCCGCGCGCGCGTGATGCCTTCGGCAACCATCTTCGCGTCGCACAGGATCGGCGCGCCGGCCGCGAGCGCCGTGCGGCCCGCCGTGCCGGCGCCCGCCGAGAAGCGCAGGTCGTAGGCGACATCGACCATCCCGCACGCGTGGATCACGCGCACCGCGAGCTTCTCGAGATCGGGCGGAACCTGCGACAGGTCGGCCTCGGCGCGGATCGTCGCGAACGACTGGCGGTAGATTTCCTGCCCGTCGCGAATGTAGTCAAGCATCGGTGGTGTCCTGGCTGTGCCGCGCGCCCGTCAGTCGGGCCGCGGCCTGTTCAATCGTCAAATGGCGCGCGAGCGGGGCGCCGAGGCCCGCGGCGGCGTCGCGCCGGTAAAGGTCGTAGCGTGCGGGCGCAACCGCGACGAGCGTGTGCGTCGCGGGGTGCGGCAACGCACAATGGCGTTCGCAGCCGGTCAGGTGCACGTCGACCGGATGGCCGACGCGCGCGGCCAGCGCGAGCGCATCGCGTTTCGTATCGGCGCGCGACTTCGCGCAGCCCGCGCTGCCGGTGCACGCGACCAGCGCCGCCAGCGGGTCGGCTGTCGCGCACACGAGCCCGAGCGACGCGAGCGCGTCGAGCACGGCCGGCGCACGTTCGTGCCGCACGCCGTGCACGAAGATGCCTTGCCACGGGGTCATCGACAACGTGCCGTCGCCTTCTGCTTCGGCCAGTGCCGCGAGCCGGTTCAGTTGCGACGCGTCGAGCCGTCCGAGCACGAACTGCGCGCCGACGCTGCAGCGATCCGCGTCGCGCGACGGCCGTGCGCCGAAACGCAGCGCGGCATCCGCGTGCGTGCGCCGCCAGCCGGCCAGTGCCGGATCGGCTTCGAGCGGGAAGGGTACGTAATGCTGCGCGCGCTCGCGCAACGCGCGTGCGCCGCCGGTCGCGAGCCACGCACGCATCCGCGTGACGTCGGCCGGCGCAAGATCGAGGAACGCGAGCAGCAACGCGCGGACGAGCGCGACGGCCTGGTCCGGCGCCACGTCGAACGAAGCGGGCGGATCGCCGGGCGCGACCGGCGGACAGCCGGCCAGGCCCACGGCGATGCGAACCGCGCCGTCGCCGCGACGCCATGCGGCGAGCCAGATGTCGTGCGGATGATCGAGCGCCGCGACCGCTTCGCCGCCGTCGAGCTGAATCGAGAATTTCGGCGACACCTCGCCGCGGCGCGGCTCGTGCGTCAGCATGTCGAGCAGCGCAAGCGCGAGCGCGCGGCTGTCGAGCAGTGCGTCGGGATCGAGCCCCGCGAGCGGGCTGAGCATCAGGTTGCGGACGTCGTCGCTCGCGGCGAGCGCGGCCCGGTCCTCCGCGGCATCGCCGGCGCCCGCACGCGGGCCCAGGCCCGCGTCGAGCAATGCGTTGGCCAGCGTATCGGCCATGCCGTCGCGGATGCCGCGCAACTGGAGATTCGCGCGATTGGTCGCGTCGATCGCGCCGGAGCCGCAGGCGCGCGCGGCGGCGGCAATCGCGCACGCCTGCCGCGCGTCGAGCCGGCCGCCCGGCAGCTTGATCCGGCACAGCCCGCCGTCGGCGGCCGCGACGACGCGCATGAGCCCCGGGCAGGCCGACGGGCGCATGACGGACGACGCAGGAATCGAAACGGGGACGGAACTCAACGGGATACCGGGGCAGTGTCGCGCCGCGGCCAACGCATCGGTACACCCCGCCCGACGCCGACTGGCACGCACGCACTTTCAGGCCGGCAGGTCTCCTGGCTGACAGGTCGGCGCCTGCTCCCGGCCTTCCCGGTGAAACCAGTGGCATGAGGGGAGATCGGCTCGCTGTCTACAGTTGCGGGGGCAGCCACAGCGGCGCGCGGCGCGCCCTGTGTTCCCTCTTCGGCCCCGAAGGGCACCGGCGAACGAACGGCCGTAGCATACCCGATTTCACCGGCGCTTCGCGACCGCCGGGCGGGCGCCGTGGCCGATGCCAAATGCGGCCGACCACGCGGCCCGGCGTCGGCGGCCCCGCAGATGAAACCCGCGGTGGAACACGGTACCATGCCGACTTTCGCAATGCGGACGGCCGCACCGGCGCCTTTACGGCCGCCGAGCAGCGACTCGATGGAATCGGACGATGGGGAAGGGAGCATGACGGCGTGGCTGACGGTAGTGGGCATCGGCGACGACGGCTACGCGGGGCTCGGGCGCAGTGCGCGGCGCGCGCTGCTCGAGGCAACGCGGGTCGTCGGTGCGAAGCGGCACCTCGACATGCTGCCCGCGCGGCTGCCGGCCGAACGCGCGGCGTGGCCGTCGCCGTTCGACCTGTCGGGCCTGCTCGCGCAGCGCGGTTCGCCCGTCTGCGTGCTGGCGAGCGGCGACCCGATGCTGTTCGGCGTCGGCGCGACGCTCGCGCGCGAACTGTCCCCCGACGAATGGCGCGTGCTGCCCGCACCGTCGTCGCTGTCGCTGGCGGCCGCGCGGCTCGGCTGGGCGTTGCAGGGCGTCGGGGCGGTGTCGCTCGTCGGCCGGCCGCTCGCGACGCTCGCGCGCCACCTGCTGCCGGGCCGGCGCCTGTTCGTGCTGAGCGCCGACGGCCGCACGCCGGCCGCGGTCGCCGCCGAGCTCGTCGCGCGTGGCTTCGGGCCGACGCGCATCAGCGTGTTCGAACATCTCGGCGGCCCGCTCGAGCGGCGCATCGACGGCCTCGCGCAAGACTGGCACGTCGACGAGACCGCCGCGCTCAATCTCGTCGCGCTCGACTGCCAGGCCGGCCCCGATGCGCCGCGCCGCGCGCTCACGCCCGGCCTGCCCGACGACGCGTACCGCCACGACGGCCAGCTCACCAAGCGCGACATGCGCGCGCTGACGCTCGGGCGCCTCGCGCCCGCGCCCGGCGAACTGCTGTGGGACGTCGGCGCGGGCAGCGGCTCGATCGGCATCGAGTGGATGCGTGCGCATCCGTCGTGCCAGGCGATCGCGATCGAGTCGCACGCGGAGCGGCAGCGCTTCATCGAGCACAACCGCGACGTGCTCGGCGTGCCGGGCCTGCAACTCGTCGCGGGGCGCGCGCCCGATGCGCTCGCGGGGCTCGCCGCGCCCGACGCGATCTTCATCGGCGGCGGCGCGACCGCGCCGGGCGTGCTCGATGCGTGCTGGTCGGCGCTGAAACCCGGCGGCCGGCTCGTCGCGAACGCGGTCACGCTGCAGGGCGAGCTGGCGCTCGCCGCGTGGCGCGACGCGCACGGCGGCACGCTCACGCGCGTATCGCTCGCGCA
Organism: Burkholderia sp. Bp8998; assembly: GCF_003854235.1. Classification (NCBI taxonomy): domain Bacteria; kingdom Pseudomonadati; phylum Pseudomonadota; class Betaproteobacteria; order Burkholderiales; family Burkholderiaceae; genus Burkholderia; species Burkholderia sp. Bp8998. The sequence continues at coordinate 102,941 of NZ_QTQF01000007.1, read as the reverse complement.
CGCCGAGCCGCTCGGCCGCTTCGACACGTGGCGGCAGCCGTTGCCCGTCACGCTGTATGACGTGCGCAAGCCCGATTCCACGGCAACGGACTTCGCGGACCCCGCGTGATGCGCGACGAAACCCCCGAACAACCCGCACCGCTGCGGTTCGGCTATACGACCGGCAGCTGCGCGACCGCGACGTCGCTCGCCGCCGCGCGCCTGCTGCTCGCGGGCCGCGCGGTCGATGCGGTCGAGATCGTGTTGCCGAAGGGACAGCACGTGATGATGCGGCTCGCGTTCTGCCGGGCCACGGCCGACGGCGCCGAGGCCGGCACCATCAAGGATGCCGGCGACGATCCGGACGTCACGCACGGCGCGCTGATCTTCGCGCGGGTCGCACTGTCGGCCGCGCCCGGCGTGCGTTTTCATGCGGGGCCGGGTGTCGGCACCGTCACGCGCGCGGGACTCACGCTGCCGGTCGGCGAACCGGCGATCAATCCGGTGCCGCGCCAGATGATGACCACGCACCTCGACGCGCTCGCGGCCGAATACGGCTACACGGGCGGCTTCGACGTGACGATCGGCGTCGAGGGCGGCGAGGCGCTCGCGCTGAAGACGATGAACCCACGCCTGGGCATCGTCGGCGGCCTGTCGATCCTCGGCACGACCGGCATCGTGCGGCCGTTCTCGTGCTCGGCGTACATCGCGTCGATCCACCAGGGCATCGACGTCGCCCGCGCGAACGGCATCACGCACATCGCCGCGTGCACCGGCAACGCGAGCGAGGATGCGATGCGCGCGCACTACGGCCTGCCCGACATGGCGTTGATCGAGATGGGCGATTTCGCCGGCGCGGTGCTGAAGCACCTGCGCCGCGCGCCGGTCGCGCGCCTGTCGATGTGCGGCGGCTTCGGCAAGCTCAGCAAGCTCGCGGCCGGCCATCTCGACCTGCACAGCCGCCATTCGAGCATCGACCTGCCGCTGCTCGCGCAGTGGGCGGCCGAGGCCGGCGCGAACGAGGCACTGCAGGCCGCGATGCGCGCGGCGAATACCAGCCAGGAAGCGCTGAAGCTCGCGCTGGCCGAAGGCGTGCCGCTCGGCGACCTCGTCTGCGCACACGCGCTGCGGGTCGCGCGCGACATCGTGCCGGCCTCGGTCGCGGTCGAGATGTTCGCGATCGACCGGCAGGGCCGCTTCGTCGGGCGCGCACGATGAGCCCGCGCATCCTGCTGCTCGGCGGCACCGGCGACGCGCTGAAGATCGCACGCGCGCTCGGCCCGCAACATGTCTACAGCCTCGCGGGCCTCGGCAAGGTGCCCGACGACCTGAGCTGCGACGTCCGCGTCGGCGGCTTCGGCGGGGCGGCGGGGCTGGCCGCGTATCTGCGCAGCGCCAGCATCGGCCTCGTGATCGACGCGACGCATCCGTACGCCGCGCAAATCAGCGCGAACGCAGCAGCAGCCGCGCGCGACGCGGGCGTGCCGCTGTGGGCGCTGCGCCGCGCGCCGTGGACACCCGGCCCCGGCGACGACTGGCGAATGGTCGACGACTGGGCCGGCATCGAGGCCGCGCTCGCGCCGTTCCGGCGGCCGCTGTTCACGCTCGGCCGCGAACCGCTCGCGCATCTCGACGCGATCCCGCCGCACCAGTTCTGGCTGGTGCGCTGCCTCGATCCGCATCCCGGCAACGTGCGCGCGCAGATCGTCGCCGCGCGCGGGCCGTTCACGCTCGAAAGCGAACGCGCGCTGTTCGCGCTCGCGGGCATCGACGTCGTCGTCAGCAAGAACAGCGGCGGCGCCGCGACCGAAGCCAAGCTCGACGTCGCGCGCGAACGCAGGCTGCCGGTCGTGATGCTGAAACGGCCGTCGCTGCCCGACGCCGATCGCGCGTTCGACTCGGTCGCCGAGCTGCTCGATGCGCTCGACCCGGCCGCGCGCGCGTGATGCGGCGCGACCGGCTGCCCCATGAATTGACGGAGATTTTTCGATGACGGTGTATTTCATCGGCGCGGGCCCTGGCGACCCGGAGCTGATCACGGTGAAGGGGCAGCGCCTCGTGCGCACGTGCCCGGTGATCCTGTACGCAGGTTCACTCGTGCCGCCGGCCGTGCTCGACGGCCATCGCGCGGAGCAGGTCGTCAATACGGCCGAGCTCGACCTCGACGCGATCGTCGCGCTGCTCGCCGCTGCGCATGCGAAAGGGCAGGACGTCGCGCGCGTGCATTCGGGCGATCCGTCGCTGTACGGTGCGATCGGTGAACAGATTCGCCGACTGAAAGCGCTCGGGATTCCGTATGAAATCGTGCCGGGCGTGACGGCGACGGCCGCGTGCGCGGCGACGCTCGGCGTCGAGCTGACGCTGCCCGGCGTCGCGCAGACCGTGATCCTCACGCGCTTCGCGGGCAAGACGACGATGCCGGAAGGCGAAGCGCTCGGTGCGCTTGCCGCGCATCGCGCGACGCTCGCGATCCATCTCGGCGTGCGCCATCTCGCGCGGATCGTCGACGAAGTGCTGCCGCATTACGGGCCCGAGTGCCCGGTCGCGGTGATCTATCGTGCAAGCTGGCCCGACGAGGAACGCGTGACCGGCACGCTGGCCGACATCGTCGGCAAGGTGCAGGGCACGCGGATCGAACGCACCGCGCTGATTCTGATCGGGCGCGTGCTCGATGCGGAAGGGTTCGCGGATTCGACGCTGTATGCGATCGAACGGCGCTAACCGTGCAATCCGGCTCGGCTGAATAACACCGGGCAACCGCGCGCCGGCAACGCACCCGGCCAGTGGCCCCACGCGCCGCGTCCGATCCGCCCTAGGCCCGCGCGACGCGCCGCGCAAACTGCGGCGCGAAGCCTGCCGCCAGCGCGAACAACACGACACACAGGCATGCCATCGCGATCCATGCCGGCGTCAGATCCGCGAGATGCTGGCGCACGATACCCGCTGCGAACGGAAACAGGCCCGCGATCAGATAGCCGACGCCCTGCACGAACCCCGTCAGCGATGCGACGTCAGCCGGCGTCGCCGCATGGTCGACCGTGACGATCAGCGACAGCGGAAACAGCGCGCCGATCCCCGCACCGAGCAGCAGCGCGGCGGGCATCGCGAGCGCTTCGGGCGCAGCCAGCATCACCAGCAATCCGACGAACAGCGACGCGATCGCCGCGTGCAGCGCGGGCCGGCGATCGGGCAGGCGGTCGATCGTCGCCGAGATCGCCAGCCCCGCGACGACTTCCGCGAGCGTCACGCCGCCGAGCAGGCTGCCGGCTGCGGTCGGCGACCAGCCGAGTCGCATGTAGTACGGCGGCAGCCACGCCAGCACGAGCGTGTAGGCGCCCGTCGCGATCCCGAAGAACACCGCGAGCCGCCATGCGCGCGGCGAACGTGACGGCCGAGCGTGCGTCACCGACGTCGAAGCCGATGCCGCCCTCGGCCCGGACGCCAGCGCAACGCCGCCACGGCTGGCCAGCGGCCACGCGAGCGCTGCGACCGCGGCCGGCAATGCCCAGCCCGCGAGCGCGACGAGCCAGCCCCAGCGCGCCGCGGCAATCGGTGCGACGACGCTCGCGAGCACCGCGCCACCCATGATCGACGTCGAATAGACGCCCATCGCGCCGCCGATCCGCGTCGCGAAATGCGCCTTCACGAACCCCGGCAGCAACGCCTGCACCATCGCGATCCCGATGCCCGCGCAGCATGCGCTCGCCAGCAGCAGCCACGCGTGCTGCGCGCCGATGCGCGACGCGCAGGCGAGCCCGATCAGCGCGACGCCGAGCCACACGCCGCCCGCGATCCCCGTCACGCGCTGCAGCCGCCGCGCGCTCAGCGCGCCCAGGCCCATCAGCAGGATCGGGATCGTCGTCAGCAGGCTCGCCGCGCCGTCGCCGATGCCGGTCGCGCGCTGGATCATGTCGAGTAGCGGACCGATCGCGGCCAGCGCGGGCCGCAGGTTCAGTCCGACCAGCACGATGGCGGCAAGCCGCCAGCCGGGGGAGGTGAAGCGATTCATGGATTGGCCCTCGATATCGATGCACGACACCTCCGTCAGAGGGACCGTGCGTTTTCATGTAAAGTATCTCGACATCAAGATAAATGCGAATTTATCTCGACGTCAAGATAACTGGTGAGCCGAGGAGGGTTAATGGACCGAGCCGCACATGCGCTCGCGCAATGGCGCATCGAGCGTCCGGATCTGGACGCATCGTCGATGCTCGTGATGGGACGGCTGCAGGAGGCCGCGCTCGTGATCGCGCGCGACGGTCTCAATCCGCTGTTCGCGCGCTACGGGATGCAGCCGGGCGAATTCGACGTGCTGGCGACGCTGCGGCGCAGCGGCGCGCCGTTCGCGCTGACACCGACCGCGCTGTACGACGCGCTGATGATGTCGTCGGGCGGGATGACCGCGCGCATCGACCGGCTGCAGAAGGCCGGCTGGGTCGAGCGCCGGCCTAACCCGGCAGACGGCCGCGGCACGCTGGTCGCGCTGACCGACGCCGGCCGCGCGCTGATCGACGACGTGGTGGTCGCGCACGTCGACAATCAGCGCGCGATGCTGGCCGCGCTGTCGGAGGCCGAGCAGGCACAACTTTCAGCGTTGCTGGAAAAACTGCTGGCGGGATTGGGGAAAGGGGCGTCGGCAGGAAAATAGCGCCGCCGAATCGTCACGCCGAACGCAACGCCGGGAAACGGAATCGCCGAAAGGAAGCGGGAAAACCACCCGCCGCGCGATGCGGCGGGCTGGACAGCCAACCGGGCCGAGCCCGCTGCGCGGCTCAGCCGCGTGCCGGGATGTTGAGCCCGCGCGCGACGGCCGGACGTGCGACGAACGCGTCGAGCGCCCGCGCGACGTGGCGGAACTCGTTGAAGCCGACGAGATCGCCCGCCTCGTAGAACCCGACCAGGTTGCGCACCCACGGGAAGATCGCGATGTCGGCGATCGTGTACGTATCGCCCATCACCCACTTGCGGTTCGCGAGGTGCGCGTCGAGCACGCCGAGCAGGCGCTTCGATTCGGCGACGTAGCGATCGCGCGGACGCTTGTCCTCGTAATCGCGGCCGGCGAACTTGTGGAAGAAGCCGACCTGGCCGAACATCGGGCCGATGCCGCCCATCTGGAACATCACCCACTGGATCGTTTCGTAGCGGCCCGCGAGATCCTTCGGGATCAGCTGGCCCGTTTTGTCCGCGAGATAGATCAGGATCGCGCCTGATTCGAACAGCGGCAGCGGCCGGCCGTCGGGGCCGTTCGGGTCGATGATCGCCGGGATCTTGTTGTTCGGGTTCAGCGACAGGAATTCGGGCGACAACTGGTCGTTCGTGTCGAAGCGCACGAGGTGCGGCTCGTACGGCAGGCCGGTTTCCTCGAGCATGATCGACACCTTGACGCCGTTCGGCGTCGGCAGCGAGTACAGCTGGAGACGGTCGGGATGCTGGGCCGGCCACTTCTTCGTGATCGGGAAGGCGGACAGATCGGGCATGAAGGTTCGCTCGTCAACGTGGAGGATCCGCGCTCCGCCGTCCGGCCGCGCGGCGCCGACAGCCCCTGACACGGCGGCAGGAACGGGACGAACGCATCGACAGGCGGGCGGGGCGCGCCGAAAACGCCCACTGTAGCCGATCCCCGCGATCGCTGCAGGCGACGGCCGCGAAGCGCGGCCGAGCGCCGCCGCGCGTGCATCGCGCCGTGCGATACCGCACCGCGTCGTCAGAAGTTGTGCCGCAGCCCGACCATCGCGGCGGTCGTGCCGACCCCGGGCGCGACCGGCTGCCCGTACACGAGCATCTGGTTCATGGTGCCGCGGTTGTTCACGTGGCCGGCCTGCGCATAGACCATCGTCCGCTTCGACAGGCTGTAGTCGGCCGTCAGCACGACGGCCGTCGAGCGGTTCTCCGAGCGGTTGCGGTCCTTCAGGTAGTACACGGCGGAAGCGACCTGCAGCGCGGGCGTGAAGCGATAGCCGACACCCGCCGACAGCATGTCGAGATTCACCCTGTCCGCATGCGACGGATTCCTGCCGTTGCCGTACGACGCCGACACCGAGAAGTCGCGGATCGTGTATTTCGCGCCGACGTAGATGAAGCGGTTGTTGTCGACGCCGGTCGGCGCGACACCCGGCGCCGGACTCGTGTCGTGGCCGTTGTAGTAGACGGCCGACGCGTCGAGCCCGTCGTTCGCATACTTGAGCACGACCGATTCGCGCGTGCCGCCCTGGAACTGTCCGGCGACGCCGCCGGGTGCGTATTCGAGCGCGATCGACGCGCCCGCGAACGTCGGCGACTGATAGACGAGCGCATTGCTGTCGTACAGCGCGCCGATCGCGCCGTTGGTGCTCGTCCCCGGCCAGCCGGCCGCGGTGTTCAGGCCGAGCCACGCGGTCAGCACGCTGCCGAAGAACTGCGCGTTGCGCACGTCGGTGTCGGCCATCGCGTAGATCATAGGCACGATCTGCCGGCCGGCCGTGAACGTGCCGAACGGGCCCGACACGCCGAGCGACGCAACCTGGTTGAAGATCGCGACGGTGCCCGGCGTATCGCTCAGCTGCATCTTGCCGGTGCCGCTGTCGAACGAGCCCTGCAGCTTGAAGTTGATCTTGTAGCCGCCGCCGATGTCCTCGCTGCCCTTGATGCCCCAGAAGCTCGAATAGATGCCGCCGTCCTTCATGCGGAACACCTTGCCGGTGTTCGGCGCGTTCGGGCCGAACGACGCGGCCGACGTGCTCTGGTACAGCAGGCCCGTGTCGACCACTCCGTACAGCGTGACGGAGGATTGCGCGTGCGCGAGCGCCGAACAGCCGGCAAGCGCCGCGAGCGCGGCCAGTTTCGTCTTCATCGAAGTCTCCAGGATCGTAATGGACCGCTCGGGATCGAGCCCGTGCGGGTAAAGCGGGGAAGCATCGAGGCAGGCGGGCGGGCGCGGGATGCGACGCCGGTGCGAGCCGTGCGGAAAGACTACGCAACGGCGCGCGGCCGCTCCCCCCCATGCGCGGGGGGCAGGGTTGCGGAGAATCGAAGGGGGGCGGGCGACGAGGTTGCCGTCAACCGCCGGGCAAAGGCCGGTACGGACGTGCGGGCGGAAAGGCACGTTCCCCTGTTTTGGAAAATTCATTCGTGGGGCTGGCCCCCAGAAGGGCCGATCGCCGCGTCATGCTCCTCGCGAATACGTCGAGTATTCGCTTCGTCGCATTCCTTGCGCTCGGCCCTTCTCGGGGCCAGCGCAAGCCCGTTATTAGCGTGAACATGCCCTAGGGCGCGCTCTTCAAGGCGCGCTTTCGAGCAGCCCGAGCACCAGCGCGCGGCGCACCGCGTGCTTGCGCGAGCTGGCGTCGAGCTTGCCGAACAGGTTCTTCAGGTGCCACTTCACGGTTTCCTCGCCGACGGCGAGCGCCACCGCGATCTCCTTGTTCGACAGGTTGCGCGCGAGCAGCTCGAGGATCGCGCGTTCCTTGGGTGTCAGCACGACGCTCGGCACCGCGCGCGGGCTGGCCGTGCTGCGCGGCGCGGGCGGCACGATGCGCGGCTGCGGCTGCGCGGGCCGCGCGGGACCGTCGCCCGCGGCCGCCTCGTCGCCGGCGCGGCGCGCCCAGTCGGCGACGGCCGGATGCGCGTCGGCGAGCGTGCGCGTGAGGCCGAACATGTCCGCGAGGTTCATCGCCTCGTCGAGCAGCGCGCGGCCGCCGTGCCCCGACTGTTCGAGCGCGAACGCGCTGAGCGCCATGATTTCGATGCGCTCGCGTCCCATGCTCATTTCGCGGGCCAGCACCGCCGCTTCGTCGAGCGCCGCGCTCGCATCGTCCCAGCGGCGCGCGGCAAGCGCCGCGCCCGCGTGCGCCATCGCCTGCAGCAGCACGACCGGGCGCCGCCACAGCGGCCCGTGCGACGGAAATTCGGCCGCGGCGATCGCATCGATCCGCTCGACGAGCGCATGGCAGGTCGCCTCGCGATAGCGCGCCGCGTGAATGCGCACCTGCTCGGCGAGGCTCGCGACTGACAGGCGCGGCAGCCGGCGCGCGACACCCATCGCGTCGAGCGCTTCGAGCAGGTCGATCGCGCGATGCTCGACGCCGCGCAGCAGCGCGATCCGCGCGGCCGTCCGGTAGCCGAGCAGCACGGTGTCGGGCGTGCCCGCGTGCTCGAGCACGTCGAGCCGGTTCGCGAGCAGCGCGGCGGCCTGGTCGACGCGATCGGCCTCGTACGCAATTGCCGCGCACATCGCCGCAAGCATGCAGGTCAGCGGATGGCGGCGCCCGAGATCGGCTTCCGCGCGCGCGAGGGCCGGCGACAACGCGTCGTCCGCGAGCCGGATCTGGCCTTCGCGCAAGTAGCTCAAGCCGGTGATCAGCTCGCCCCAGCGCGCGACGTAGCCGAACCCGGCCGCCGTCTCGCCGCGCGGCGCGGCCTGCTGGAAGCGGCGCGCCTGCGCCGGTTCGCCGACGATGATCGCGCGCGCCGACAGGCGGTTCGCATGCATCTGCGCGAGCCACGTCGCCGCCGGCGGCGTGAACTCGGCCCACGGTTCGAACAGCTCGACGAACTGGTCGATCTCGTCCGCGTAGTAGGCCGCCGCGCTGAGGATCAGCGCGCATTCGTAGCGCATCGCGGCCGGCGTGCCGGCGTCGGCCAGGATGCCGGCGATCTGGCGCCGCGCCTCGACATGGCGCTCGCCGAGTGCCAGCGCCCAGGCGACCGCGATCCGCAGCGTCGGACGCTTGTCGAGTTCCGCATCGGGCAGCAGCGCGAGCCAGTCGAGCACGTCGTTGATGCGGCCCTGCTTGATCGCGTCCTCGAGACAGCGCTGCGCGAGCGCGTATGCCGTCTCGAACTGGCCGGCCGCATACGCGTGGCGCGCGGCTTCCTCGGTCATCCCGTGTGCGTCGAGCCACGCGGCCGCGCGTGCGTGCAGCGCGTTGCGGTCTGCATCGGGGCCCGCCGCCAGGCGGTCGCGCAGCGTATCGCGCACGAGCGGATGCAGCCGGCACCAGTCGGAATCGTCGGACGCGATGAACAGCGGCGTGTCGCGCGCGAGCCGCGCGAGCCGGTCGGGGGCGTCCGCGTCGTCGAGCAGCGCGGCGCACAGCGACGGATGCAGGCGGTCGGCGACGCTCGTGCGCGTCAGGAACGCGGTGTCGTCGGCCGACAAATTCGCGAGCAGCAGCTCGACGAGCCGGTCGCGGGTGCCGTCCATCCGCGCGGCGAGCGCGTCGACGGCCTGGCGCGGATCGGCCGAACGCGCCATCGCGGCCATCGCGAGCTGCAGCCCGAGCGGCCAGCCGTCGACACGCTCGAACAGCCGCGCGCACGCGTCCGCATCGACCCGCTGCGCAAAGCGCGCGCCGACCAGCGCGATCGTCTCGTCGAGCGTGAAGCGCAGCCAGTCGGGGCCCGCGAGCGTGCATTGCCCGCCGGCGAGCAGGTCGCCGGCCGCGTGATCGAGCCCGCGCCGGGCCGCGACGACGACACGCAGGTTCTGCGGCGCGTTGTGCAGCACGTAGGTCAGCGCGTCGAGGCCGGCGGGCGGCAGCCGCTCCGCGTCGTCGACGATCAACAGCGCGTCGATCGACAGTTGCGCGACTTCGGCCAGCCACGCGGTCAGCCCCTCCAGCGCGCGGGCCGCGCCGTCCGGCACCAGGCGCCCGAAGCCCGGCCGCGCGCAACCGGTGCGCACCGCCTGCACGAGCCCCTGCAGCAGGCGCGGCGCGTCGTCGCGCTCGTCGGCGGACAGCCACACGACCGCACGGCCGAGCGCGAGGGATTCGCGCCGCCATTGCGCGAGCAGAGAGGTCTTGCCGTAGCCGGCCGGCGCCTGCACGAGCGTGACGGCCCGGGCGTCGAACGCCGGCGCGGCGAGGCTCAGCCGCGCACGCGCGAGCAACTGCGCCGGCACGCGTGGCGCGGTCGTCTTCAGCACGAGTTCGGTGGGAGGCGCGTCGGCGCGATCGGGTGGGTGGGCCATCGGGGCAGCAGTCGGAATCCGGCGATGCCGTGCGGGCCAGCGTCCGGGGTGGGTGTGGGGGGAAGGATCGACCGAACCGCGTTCGCGCGTCAATCCCCCCCGCGACGAGTGGGGCCGCACCGCCGTCCGGTCGATAGCATGGGTTCCGATGCGTGACGAACGCGATTGACGAATGCAACGAGGAGGGGCCATGAACATCGTATCGACCGGCGCGCGACGCAGCGCGCCGAACGCCGGATAAGCGGAGCGGCACGATGTATCGCCATCTGCTCGTGACGGTCGACGGCATGCCCGGCGGCATCGACGCGATCGGCCCTGCGCTCGAACTGGCGCGTGCGGTCGGCGCGCGGGTCACGTTCGTGCTGACCGGCGCCACGCCCGACTCGCGTTTATCCGGAGCGCGGATGCCGGAACACGGTGCGAAAGTGGAAGCCGCCGCGCGGGCGCAGGGCCTGTCCCATGCGATCGCGGGGGCCGGCCATCCGGGGGCCGGCCATCCGGGGGCCGGCCATCCGGGGGCCGGCTACCCGGCGGCCGCCGACACGTCGCCCGGCGCGCTCGCCGGCGCGCTTGACTGCGACCTGATCGGCGTCGCGGCGCTGCCGCACGATGCCGATGCCGGCGCAGCCGCGCAACGGCGGTTGCTGCTCGAGACGAGCAGCGTGCCGGTGCTCGTATGCCCGGCGCGGCATGCACCGGCCGAGACACGCGTGATGGCCCGTTGCCTCGCCGCGCATCGCGCGCTCGGCGAGCGGCTGACGGCGCTGATGATGGCGAGTGAAGGCTCGACCGCGGCAACGCGGCCGACGGCCGACGCGGACGCGGACGCCGCGCGGGCGGCACTGGCATCGCTCGCGGCGCTGCAGAACGCGCGTTTCGGCACGTCCGCCGAAGCACGCCTCTGCGCGGCATTGCGCAGGCGTGCGGAGAGCACCGCGGCCGAACTCGACGAGCTCGACCGCCAGCGGCGCCGCGATGCGCACGCGCTCGACGCGCTGGCGCGGCTCGCCGCCGACGGGTTGCCGTCGGCCGCGTTCGATGCCGCGCTCGCCGTCTATGCGCGCGGCGCGTTCGAACAGATGGGGCGCATGGAAGGCGTGATTTTCCCGGCCGCGCGGCGCTACCTGGGCGACGCCGACTGGAACGAACTGGACACGCCCCCGGCGAGCGGCCCGGCCGCGACGACGCCGGGCGCGGACGAACCCGACGATGCGGAACACGCATCCGACTGAATACCTACGGAGAACAAGATGGCACATGCAGTGCGATTCCACGAAACCGGCGGCCCCGACGTGCTGCGCTGGGAAGAAGTCGACGTCGGCGATCCGGGCGCGGGCCAGGTCCGCCTGCGGCACGAGGCGGTCGGCCTGAACTTCGCCGACACGTATTTCCGCAGCGGCCTGTATCCGGTGCCGCTGCCTGCGGGCATCGGCGTCGAGGCCGCCGGCGTGGTCGAGGCGGTCGGCCCCGGCGTGACGAACGTCGCGGTCGGCGACCGCGTGACCTACACCGGTTTCCTGAACACGCTCGGCGCATACAGCACCGAACGGCTGATCCCGGCCGCGCCGCTCGTGAAGCTGCCGGCCGGCATCGCATGCGACACGGCCGCGGCGATGACGATGCGCGGGCTGACGTCGGCGTACCTGCTGCGCCGCATCCACGCGTTCGCGCCGGGCGACACGATCCTGCTGCATGCGGCCGCGGGCGGCGTCGGGCTGATCGTGTCGCAATGGGCGAAGCTGCTCGGGCTCACGGTGATCGGCACCGTGTCGAGCGAACCCAAGGCCGCGATCGCCCGCGCGCACGGCTGCGACCATACGATCGACTACAGCCGCGAGGACGTCGCGAAGCGCGTGCGCGAACTGACGGACGGCGCCGGCGTCGACGTCGTGTTCGACAGCGTCGGCAAGGACACCTTCGAAGGCTCGCTCGATTCGCTGAAGCGGCGCGGGCTGATGGTCTGCGTCGGCACCGCGTCGGGCCCGATCCCGCCGTTCGATCCGCAGCGCCTCGCGATGAAGGGCTCGCTGTACCTGACGCGCCCGGCGCTGGCCGACTACATCGCCGATCCCGCCGAGAAGAACGACCTGGCCGGCGAGCTGTTCGCGCACGTCGCGGCCGGCCGCATCCGGATCGAAATCAACCAGCGTTATGCGCTGCAGGACGCGGCGCAGGCGCATCGAGACCTCGAGTCGCGCAAGACGACCGGCTCGTCGGTGTTCATCGTCTGAGGAGACGCGCATGCGAGTCGAACCCCTGACCTGTGCGATCGGCGCGGAGCTGCTGGACGTGAGCCTCGCCGACGCCGTGCACGACGACGGCCTGTTCGCCGAGATCCGCACGCAGCTGCTGCGCCATCGCGTGCTGTTCCTGCGCGACCAGGACATCACGCGTGCCGAGCACGTCGCATTCGCGCGCCGCTTCGGCGAGCTCGAGGATCATCCGGTCGCCGGCAGCGACCCCGAACACCCGGGGCTCGTGCGGATCTACAAGTCGCCCGACCAGCCGAACGACCGCTACGAGAATGCGTGGCACAGCGATGCGAGCTGGCGCGTGGCGCCGCCGTTCGGCTGTGTGCTGCGCTGCATCGAGGGTCCGCCGGTTGGCGGCGACACGATGTGGGCGAACATGGTGCTTGCATACGAGCATTTGCCGGAAGACGTGAAGCAGCAGATCGGGGACTTGCGCGCGCGCCACAGCATCGAGGCGAGCTTCGGCGCGGCGATGCCGATCGACAAGCGTCTCGCGTTGAAGGCGCAATACCCGGACGCCGAGCATCCGGTCGTGCGCACGCATCCCGAAACGGGCGAGAAGGTGTTGTACGTGAATGCGTTCACGACGCACTTCACGAATTTCCATACGCCCGCACGCGTGCGATTCGGGCAGGACGCGAACCCCGGCGCCGGCCAGTTGCTGCAGTACCTGGTCAGCCAGGCGCATATCCCCGAATACCAGGTGCGCTGGCGCTGGAAGAAGAACAGCGTCGCGATCTGGGACAACCGCAGCACGCAGCATTACGCGGTGATGGACTACCCGCCGTGCGTGCGCAAGATGGAGCGCGCGGGCATCGTCGGCGACGTGCCGTACTGATCCGAACGCACCCGCACCGTAACCGATCCGCACCCTCGCACCACGCGCCTGGCCCGCCGCCCGGCGCGACGGGATACGCACGCCCGTACACCCCGAACACAACGATTCCATTGGAGGACGACATGCAATTTCTCGACGATTCGCTGCACCCGGAAAACCAGGACAAGGTGGTCATCACGGTCGCGCCGTACGGACCCGAATGGATGCCCGCCGATTTTCCGGAAGACATTCCGGTGACGATGGACGAGCACGTGCAGAAGGCCGTCGACTGCTACAACGCGGGCGCGACGGTGCTGCACCTGCACGTGCGCGAACTCGACGGCAAGGGCAGCAAGCGGCTGTCGAAATTCAACGAGCTGCTCGGCCGGCTGCGCGAGGCGGTGCCCGACATGATCCTGCAGGTCGGCGGCTCGATCTCGTTCGCGCCGGAAGGCGACGGCGCGGAAGCGAAATGGCTGTCCGACGACACGCGCCACATGCTCGCCGAGCTGACGCCGAAGCCCGACCAGGTGACGGTCGCGATCAACACCGTGCAGATGAACATCACCGAGCTGATGAACCGCAAGGACATCGCCGGCACGTCGCTGAACGAAGCCGCGCTGTGGGACGCGTACCGCGAGATGACCGTGCCGGCCGGCCCCGGCTGGGTCGACGAGCACCTGCGCCGGCTGCAGGCGGCCGGCATCCAGCCGCATTTCCAGCTCACCGGCATGCATGCGCTGGAGACGCTCGAGCGGATCATCCGCCGCGGCGTCTATCGCGGTCCGCTGAACGTCACGTGGGTCGGCATCGGCGGCGGCTTCGACGGCCCGAATCCGTACAACTTCATGGAATTCGTGCGGCGCTGCCCGGACGGCGCGTGCATCACGCTCGAATCGCTGATGAAGAACGTGCTGCCGATCAACACGGTCGCGATGGCGCTGGGCCTGCATCCGCGCTGCGGGATCGAGGATACGATCATCGATCAGCAGGGCAACCGGATGACGTCGGTGCAGCAGGTCGAGCAGTGCGTGCGGATCGCGCGCGAACTCGGCCGCGACATCGCGACGGGCAAGGAGGCGAAGGCGATCTACCGGATCGGCGTGCAGTACGACGGCGTCGACGAGACGCTCGCGCAGCTCGGGATGGCGCCGAACCGCCGGCCGGGCCAGGTCAACGTGCCGCTGCGCGCGGCCTGACGCACCGCGCATCCGGGCGGCCCGCGAGCGCCGCCCGCCGATCGATGTGGCGCGGCACCCACCCTCGCGCGGTGCGCGAGGCAAGCTCCGACGAACGGAGCGGGGCCGCGCAAGCCGCGCCGGCGCGTTGCCGCACCGGTGCCGGAGGAGACACGCATGCTGATTCATCACGTCGAGCCGTCGCTGCAGGGCGTCGCGGCCACCGGGCGGCGCGCGCCGGCCTATGCCTGGCTCGTGTTCGGGCTGACCGTCGGCCTGCTGCTGTCGGACTACATGTCGCGGCAGGTGCTCAATGCCGTGTTTCCGCTGCTCAAGCACGCGTGGGGGCTGTCGGACACGCAGCTCGGTTCGCTGTCCGGCGTCGTCGCGCTGCTGGTCGGGCTGCTGACGTTTCCGCTGTCGGTGCTCGCCGACCGCTTCGGCCGCGTGCGCAGCATCGTGCTGATGGCCGCGTTGTGGAGCGTCGCGACGCTCGGCTGCGCGCTGTCGACCAATTACACCGAAATGCTCGTGTCGCGCGGCCTCGTCGGCCTCGGCGAAGCCGCATACGGCAGCGTCGGCGTCGCCCTGATCCTCAGCATCTTTCCGGCACGCCTGCGCGCGACGCTGACCGGCGCGTTCATGGCCGGCGGCGCGTTCGGCTCCGTGTTCGGAATGGCGCTCGGCGGCCTCGTCGGCGCGCATCTCGGCTGGCGCTGGTCGTTCGGCGTGATGGCCGCGCTCGGCATCGTGCTGCTCGTCGCGTACCGCGGCGTGGTCACCGAACGGCGGCTCACGGCATGCCGCGTCGAACCGTGTCGGCCCCATGCCGATGCGCCGCGCGACCTGCGCGGCAGCGTGCGTGTGCTGATGTCGGGGCTGTTCGCGTCGCGTTCGGTGATCTGCGCGTATGTCGGCAGCGGGCTGCACCTGTTCGTGCCCGGCGCGCTGTTCGCGTGGCTGCCGAGCTATCTGAACCGCTATTACGCGATGGCGCCCGACCGCGCCGCCGTGCTCGCGGCCGGCTTCGTGCTGCTGTCGGGCGTCGGGATGGTCGGCTGCGGGATCGTCACCGACCGCGTCGGGCGCGCCGACGGCTCGCGCAAATGGCTGACCGCGATCGCGTATTGCGTGCTGACCGGCGTGTGCCTCGCAGTCGCGTTCCGGCTGCCGCCCGGGCCGCTGCAGCTCGCGCTGATCTGCGCGGGCATGCTGGTCGGCGCCGGCGCATCGGGCGCGTCGGGCGCGATGGTCGCGAACCTGACGCCGGCCGCGATCCACGCATCGGCATTCGCGACGCTCACGCTCGCCAACAACCTGCTCGGCATGGCGCCGGGCCCGCTGCTGACGGGGTGGGTCGCCGATCGCGCCGGGCTCGTCGGCGCACTGCAATGGATTCCCGCCGTGCCGCTCGCGGCCGCGGTGCTGTTCGCGATCGGACGCGCGAGCTACGCGGCCGATCTCGCGCGCGTCGAGCGTGAACGGCGCGCGTCACCCCTTTCCTGAACCGAACCCTCCCGGAGGCTGCATGACCCTGGCGACCGCGCCCACCATCCTGATCGTGCCCGGCTTGCGCGATCACGTCGAAGATCACTGGCAGACGCATCTGCAACGACGTCTGCCGAACGCGCGCGCCGTCGCGCCGCTCGACGCCGACAGGCTGAGCCGTACCGCGCGCGTCGCGGCGCTCGATGCGGCACTGGCCGCGATCGACGGCGCCGTGATCCTCGTCGCGCACAGCGCCGGCGTGATGATCGCCGTGCATTGGGCGCAGCAGGCCAAGCGTCCCATCGATGGCGCGTTGCTCGCCACACCGGCCGATCTCGACACGCCGATGCCCGCGGGCTATCCGGCACCGGATGCGCTCGACGCGCACGGCTGGACGCCGGTGCCGATCCGGCCGCTGCCGTTTCCGAGCATCGTGGCCGCGAGCCGCAACGATCCGCTTGCGCGCTTCGAGCGCGTCGAGGCGATGGCGGCGGGGTGGGGTAGCCGGCTCGTCGATCTGGGGGAGGTCGGACACCTGAACCCGGCGTCCGGGTATGGCGAGTGGCATGACGCGGAACGGCTGATCGGGGAGGTGATCGCGCTCCGTTCGGACTGAGCGCCGTCTCTGCAACGCGCCGCGCCGGATTTCATGCCGACGCGGCCGCGTGAACCGATTCCATTTTCAGCGCCTGATGATATACGACGTCCTAACACGACATCCGTCCATTGCCGCGGCACGCCGTGAGATCGGTCAATCAGCAAATCCTCGACAAACGGAAGGCGTTTGTCAGGGAAAATCCCGCCCCGCCCCGGTCGGTTTTTTGTTGACCGACATCGTATAACGCCGTCATGATTTCCTGAAAGAAAGGTCCCATCCACCGACCGAAGCGAGGAGACATGAACCCCACCACGATCGCGCGCCGTGTCCGCCGGATCGCCCTGGCGCTGGGCCTGACGCTGTCGGCCGCGGCCGCCGTCGCGGCCCCGGTGTCGCTGAATGTCGTCGACGTCGCGGGCAACCTGCAGCTCACGCAGAAGGCCATCGAAGCGTTCAAGGAAAAGAACCCGAATCTCGTCGTGAACGTCACGTTCACGAACGCGCCCGCGCCGCAGCTGCCGGGCAAGATCAAGGCGATGCAGGCGGCAGGGCGCGCCGACATCGACCTCGTGCTGACCGGCACCGACGCGCTGGCCGCCGGCATCGAGCAGAACCTGTGGCTGAAGCTGCTGCCCGACAACGCCGGCGCGTTCCCCGGCGTGCTCGACAGGTACGCACCCGGCCCGCGCAAGATGCAGGATGTCGCACAGGGCTTCGGTCTCGAAGTGACCTACATGCCGGCCGGCCCGCTGCTCGAATACAACCCGGCCAAGGTCAGCGACCCGCCGAAGACGCCCGAACAGCTGCTCGCGTGGTGCAAGGCGCATCCGAACAAGCTGATCTACGCGCGCCCGGCCAACTCGGGCCCCGGCCGCACGTTCCTGATGGGGCTGCCGTACGTGCTCGGCGACAAGAACCCGCAGGATCCGATCAACGGCTGGGACAAGACCTGGGCGTTCCTGAAGCAGCTCAACGACTGCGTGCCGTACTACCCGGGCGGCACGTCGGCGGTGATGAAGGAGCTCGGCGAAGGCACGCGCGACATGACCGTGACCGTCACCGGCTGGGACCTCAACCCGCGCGCGCTCGGCATCGTGCCGGCCGATTTCCGGATTCAGGCGTTCGACAACATGACGTGGGTCAACGACGCGCATTACATGGTGATCCCGAAGGGCGTGCCGAAGGACAAGCTCGACGTGCTGTTCAAGCTGATGAACTTCCTGCTCGAACCGGCGCAGCAGGCGATGACCTACGACGACGGCTACTTCTATCCGGGCCCGGCGGTGAAGGGCGTGACGCTCGAGATGGCGCCCGCGCACAGCCAGGAAGTGATCCGGAAATTCGGCCGCCCCGAGTACGCGAAGCTGCTCGCGGATCGTCCGCACGTGCAGCCCCTCAACGCGCAGGCGATGGTCGCCGCGTTCCAGAAGTGGGACCGCGAGATCGGGTCGCAGAAGTCGAAATGACGCATGAACCCGCGGGTGCCGCGGCGCCCGCGCCGATGGAGTTCGCGTGATGAAGCACAGTTTCGAACGGTTGCGGCTCGACGGCGTGTGCCGCAGCTTCACCAATGCGGAGGGCGCGCAGGTCGCCGCACTGGACGGTCTCGATCTCGACATCAGGCGCGGCGAGTTCATCGCGCTGCTCGGCCCGTCGGGTTGCGGCAAGTCGACCGCGCTGAACTGCATCGCCGGGCTGCAGCCGCTCACGAGCGGCGGCATCTGGCTCGACGACACGCGCATCGACGTGCTGCCGCCCGAGCGCCGCGGCTTCGGCATGGTGTTCCAGAACTACGCGCTGTTCCCGCACATGTCGGTGCTCGACAACGTCGGCTTCGGGCTCAAGATGCGCGGCGTGCCGAAGCAGGAAACGCGGCGGCGCGCGCAGCAGGCGCTCCAACTCGTGCAACTCGTCGGCCACGAGGGCAAGCTGCCCGGGCAGCTGTCGGGCGGGCAGCAGCAGCGCGTGGCGATCGCGCGCGCGATCGTCATCGAGCCGCCGCTGGTGCTGATGGACGAGCCGCTGTCGAACCTCGACACGAAGCTGCGCATCGAGATGCGCGCCGAGATCCGCCGCATCCACACGCAGCTCGAACGCGCGACGATCTACGTGACGCACGACCAGGACGAGGCGCTGTCGATGGCCGACCGGATCGTCGTGATGAAGGAGGGCGTCGTGCAGCAGGTCGCGTCGCCGAAGGACGTGTACACGCGCCCGCACAACCTGCACGTCGCACGCTTCATGGGCTATCGCAACGTGCTGCCGTTCACGCTCGAAGGGATGGCCGGCGACTACGTGAACGTCGCGGCCGCCGGCGTGCGCGTCACCGGCGTGCCGATGGCCGGCTTCGACGGCCGGGACGTCGTGGTCGCGCTGCGCCCCGACGACATCGAGCGCGCGGAAGACGGCGCCGACAACGCATTCGACGCGACCGTCGAGACGGTCGAATACGGCGGCCGCGACTCACTCATTCGCGCGATCGCGCCGTTCGGCCCGATCTGGGCGCGGGTCGCCGGCGAATTCGCGGAGGGCGAGCGGCTGCGGCTGCGCGTGGCGCCGGCACGCACGCTCGTGTATGCGGGAGACGCGCCATGAACGGCCGAGGCACCGCGTGCGCGGCAGCGCGCCCCCGGGAGGCCTCATGAGCACGCTCGCGACTGGCGGCACGCCGCGCGACGCGAAGGCGTGGCTCGTGACGCCGGCGCTCGCGTTCATCGTCGCGCTGTTCATCTATCCGTTCGCGTACGGGCTCGTGCTGTCGTTCCAGCCGATGAACGGCGGCAGCGCGCTCGCGAACTACGTGCAGTTCTTCTCCGATACCGCGATGTGGCCGACCGTGCTCGTCACGCTGAAGCTCGCGGTGCCGGCGACGCTGATCAACGTCGGCATCTCGGTGCCCGTCGCGTTCGCGCTGCGCCGCAACTCGCCGTACCAGAAGTTCGTCACGACGCTGCTCGTGATTCCCGTCACGCTCGGCACGGTGCTCGTCGCCGACGGAATGCTTACGTACTTCGGCCCGAACGGCTGGTTCCCGCAAGCGCTGCAGGGGCTGCACCTGTACACCGACGAAGTGCGCCTCACGCACAACTACTGGGGCGTGCTGCTGTCGCTGATCGTGTCGGGCTTTCCGTTCGCGTTCCTGCTGATGCTGTCGTACATCAGCGGCATCGACCCGACGCTCGCGCGCGCCGCGGCCACGCTCGGCGCGAACCCGTGGCAGCAGTTCCGGCAGATCTACCTGCCGCTGCTCGTGCCGGGGCTCGCGATGGCCGCGTGCCTGTCGTTCGTGCAGGCGTTCTCGGTGTTCCCGTCGGCCGTGCTGCTCGGCGCGCCGGCCGGGCCGACGCGCGTGATCTCGATCGCGGCCGCCGAAGCCGCGTTCGAGAGCTACGACTATTCGCTCGCGTCGGCGATCGCGATCGTGATGGGCTTCGTGCAGCTGCTGGTGGTCGCGTCGATGCTCGGTGCTCGCCGCTTCTTCTATACCGGTCCGGTCACGGGAGGCAAGGGCTGATGGCGACCGACAATCATGCCGCGCCGGCGTGGCCGCCGAAGCAGCGCCCGCCCGGCGCGCAGCCCGTCAACGCGATGAAGCCCCGGAAGATGCGCGGCAGCCTCGCCGGCCGTGCATGGAAGGCGCTCGTGTGGGGGCTGATGGCGTTCTTCCTGCTGAACGTGATGCTGCTGATCGCGACCGTCGCGGTGAACTCGGTCGCGACGCGCTGGTTCGGCACGCCGCTGCCGCAGGGCTTCACGCTGCACTGGTATGCGAAGGCGTGGGAAGACTTCCAGCTCGCGAGCGTGCTGTGGGTGACGGTCGAAGTGGTCGGCGCGGTCGTGCTGCTGTCGGTCGCGCTCGGCGTGCCGGCCGCCTATGCGCTCGCGCGCGTGCGGTTCCGCGGCAAGCGCTTCGCGCTGCTGGTGTTCCTGCTGCCGCTGATGGTGCCGCCCGTCACGTACGGGATCCCGATGGCGACCGTGATGTACAAGGTCGGGCTTGCCGGCACGCTGCCGGGCGTGATCCTCGCGAACCTCGTGCCGGCGCTGCCGTTCGTGATCCTCGTGATGACGCCGTTCATCGAGCAGATCGATCCGAACCTCGAAGCCGCCGCGCGCATCTTCGGCGCGAACACGTGGCGCTATTTCCGCTACGTGCTGCTGCCGCTGCTGGTGCCCGGCATGCTCGCGGCAGGGCTGCTCGTGCTGGTGCGCACGATCGGGATGTTCGAGCTGACCTTCTTCACCGCGGGCCCGAGCACGCAGACGCTCGTCGTCGCGCTGTATTACGCGGTGTTCTCGACCGGCGTGCGCGCGCCGCAGTCGATCGACGCGATGGCGATGATCTACATGGCCATCACGCTCGTGTGGGTCGTGATCGCGCTGCAGTTCGTGAGCCCGACGCAGCTCGTGAGTCGCGTGAAGCAGGAGCGGCAGTAGGCGGTCGCGCGAACGACAGCGGCGGGGCGGACCGGCGCGCGTCGGCGTCGTGCGGGCCGTCCGTTGGGCCGCCGCTCGCCGTGCAATTGGTTACAAATGGATACCGCGAACGACGCGCGGACGTTGCAGACTACGCGGCGTACGGCTCGGCGATGCGTTCGCATGCATCGCCGTCGCCATCCGACGTTCACCCGATTCACGGAGTTCCATGAAGCTTCAAACGCTCCTGACGCTCGGCGCTGCCGCCACGCTGCTTGCCGCCTGCAACCTGCTCCACGACGGTCCCGGATCGAGCGACGTCGATGCCGCGGTGCGCCGCGCGCTCGAAGCGGAAAACCACGGCGGCCTGAACGCGCTGTTCGGCCAGCCGCTGCCCGTGTCGGCCGACGTGATCTCCGCGAAACCCGACGGCGACTGCAAGAAGGTCGGCGAACGGACCTACACGTGCGACGTCGTGGTCACGTGGCGCAATGGCGATTACGCGCCGTCGCGCGCGAACCTGACCTTCGTCCAGGCCGCCGACGGTTCGTGGCAGACCTCGGGCGTCGACGCCGCCATCGCGACCGGCGCCGCCAAGTCGCTGATCGACAGGATCGGCAAGGCCTGGCCCGGCAATGCGGCCAGCGGCGCATCGGCGCCGCAGTGACGCGCCCTTGAAGGGTTTCGTCGTGCGTCCTTCCGGGTACGGTCCCGGCGATCGGGACCGCACCGTTCCTTCATTCCGACGCTGGCCACCGGGCGACCCGCCGGCGACGACGCCGACGGCAACAGGGAAAAAGGGCGCAAACGCGGCCCGGTATCGGTCGAAGCCATCCTCGGTATGCGGGCCGGAATATAGGGAAAACCCTTAATTCGAGATATAATGACGGGCTAGAAGAAAGGTCGAACCATGCCCGAACGTTTCCAATCCCTTGAAAAATTCGTGTTTTCGCTGGTCGTGATGTCCGCGGCCTTCTGCTCCGCCTTCCTCGCGTACGAGCGTCACCCCGAGATCAAGATCGCACTGCACGAAGGCGAAGCGCTGATGCGCGAAAGCGCCAAGTATTCGGTCATCTGCTCGCCGTCCAAGGTCGATCCTTGCGTCGAGATGTCCGCTTACTGAGTCTCGTCCCCCGCTGACGCCTCCCCGCTGATTCCCGCCCGCGCGCGGCCGATGGCCGACACGCGCCGGCGGCGGGCATCGCACCCCCGCGCGCACCGGTTCCGGTCGCGCGTCGTCTGACCACCGCTTCCCCCGTTTCTCCCGATCCCGCTGCGGCCTGCCGTCCGCAACGCGTCGCCACGTCTTCACGTCCTGCAGGCAGGTGCGGTGCTGCCGACACCGGGCACCGCACACCGGCTGCCTTTCGCCCTCGCCGCCGCCACGCTCAACCCGCCGTCACGACATGCCGTGGCTCGCCGCCGACGAACGCGGCGACGTTGTCGACGAGCTGGTCGGCCAGTGCCTGTATCGCCTCGTCGCTCGCCCACGCGACGTGCGGCGTCAGGATGAATGCCGGATGCGACAGGATCGCGTGGAACGGATGCGCGGCCGGCAGCGGCTCCTGCGTGACCACGTCGAAGCCCGCCCCCGAAATCTGCCCCGACTGCAGCGCGTCGACGAGCGCGCTTTCATCCACGAGCCCGCCGCGCGCGGTGTTGATCAGCAGCGGGCGGCGCGCCATCCGCGCGAACGCGGCCGCGTCGATCAGGTTCCGGGTCGCCGGCGTCAGCGGGCAGTGCAGCGTGATCGCGTCGCTGTCGCGCAGCAGCGTGTCGAGCGGTACAGGGTCGCCGCCGCGGCCATCGCCGTGTGCGGCGAACAGCACATGCATGCCGAGCGCGCGGGCGATGCCGGCCACCGCGCGGCCGAGCACGCCGTCGCCGACGATCCCGAGCGTCGCGCCGGCCAGGTCGCGGATCGGATGATCGAAGAAGCAGAACTGTCCGCTGTCGAGCCAGCGTCCCGCGCGCACCGCGTCGCGATACGCGACGAGGCTGCGCCGCAGCGCGAAGATCAGCGCGAACGCGTGCTCGGGCACCGTGCGCACCGCATACCCGCGAATGTTGCTGACGACGATGCCGCGTGCCGCACAGGCATCGAGACCGACGATGTCGGTGCCCGTCGCGGCGATCGCGATCATTTTCAGGTGCGGCGCACGGTCGAGCGCCGCCGCGTCGAGCCGGACCTTGTTGGTCACGACGATGTCCGCGTCGCCGATACGCGCGGCCACTTCATGCGCGGCCGTCCGTTCGAAGGTGCGGAGTGCATGCGGAAACGGAAACGGCTTCAGCACGGTCTGCGGCGACAGCGTCGCGCGGTCGAGCAACACGATCTTCGCGGGAGAGGAACTGGAAAACATGGCGGGTCTCGCTGACGGGCGCCCGGCGGGCGCGCAACGGCAACGATTCTGCCAACGGCGCGCGTGATCGGGCTTGCGCATTGCGCGAGCGGGCTTTCCTGCGTGGACAGGGCGGCGCGACGCTTGCACGATTCACGGCCATGCGTGCCTTTCCGTTCGGGAAAGGCGGGTTGAGCATCGATCGATTTTCGCCGGGTGCGAACGCGGTCATGATCGCCGTCATCGACAACACGATGTCATCGGAGAGAGTCATGACGCGACCCCTGGACGGTATCCGCGTGCTGGAACTCGGCCAACTGATCGCCGGGCCGTTCGCGGGCCGGATGCTCGCCGAATTCGGCGCGGACGTAATCAAGGTCGAGCCGCCCGGCGTCGGCGACCCGCTGCGCAAATGGCGGCTGCTGCACGACGGCACGTCGGTCTGGTGGGCCGCGCAGTCGCGCAACAAGACCTCGCTCGCGCTCGACCTGCGCACGCCCGAAGGGCAGGACGTCGTGCGCCGCCTCGTCGCCGAGACCGACGTGCTGATCGAGAACTTCCGGCCCGGCACGCTCGAAGGCTGGGGGCTCGGCTGGGACGCGCTGTCCGCGATCAACCCCGGGCTCGTGATGCTGCGCGTATCGGGCTTCGGCCAGACCGGCCCGTATCGCGACCGGCCCGGTTTCGGCGTGATCGCCGAGGCGATGGGTGGCCTGCGCCACCTGACCGGCGAACCGGGCCGCACGCCGGTGCGTGTCGGCGTGTCGCTCGGCGATTCGCTGTCGGCGCTGCACGGCGTGATCGGCATCCTGCTCGCGCTGCGCCATCGCGAGCAGCAGGGCGGCAAGGGGCAGGTCGTCGACGTCGCGCTGTACGAATCCGTCTTCAACCTGATGGAAAGCCTGCTGCCCGAATACGCGGTGTTCGGCGCGGTGCGCGAGGCGGCCGGCAGCAGCCTGCCCGGCATCGCGCCGACCAACGCGTACCGCTGCCGCGACGGCAAGTACGCGCTGATCGCCGGCAACGGCGACAGCATCTTCCGGCGTCTGATGGAGCTGATCGGGCGCCCCGATCTCGGCAACGATCCGGTGCTCGCGCACAACGACGGGCGCGTCGCGCAGGTCGCGCGCATCGACGCGGCGATCGGCGAATGGAGCGCGCGGCACGACCTCGACGGCGTGCTCGCCGCGCTGAACGACGCACGTATCCCGTCCGGGCGCATCTACGACGTCGCGGACATCGCGGCCGATCCGCATTACCGCGCGCGCGACATGATCGTCGACGCCGCACTGCCCGACGGCACGCCCGTGCTCGTGCCCGGCGTCGTGCCGAAACTCGGCGCGACCCCGGGACGCATCGCGCGTCCGGCACCCGCGCTCGGCGCCGATACCGACGCGGTACTCGAATCGATCGGCATCGATGCCGCGACGCGCGACGACTGGCGCACGCGCGGCGTGATCTGAACCGGCCACCGGAACGACGACATGAGCAAGCACGCCCAACGACTCTACATCCACGAAGTCGCGACACGCGACGGTTTCCAGAATGAAGCGGCGTTCGTCGACACCGACGACAAGATCGCGCTCGTCGACGCGTTGAGCGCGTGCGGCTACGCGAAGATCGAGGTCACGTCGTTCACGTCGCCGAAGGCGATCCCCGCGCTGCGCGACGCGGAGGCCGTGATGCACGGCATCGTGCGCGCGCCGGGCGTCGTCTATACGGTGCTCGTGCCGAACGTGCGCGGCGCGGAGCGTGCGCTGTCGTGCGGTGTCGACGAGGTGAACCTCGTGATGTCGATGAGCGAGAGCCACAACCGTGCGAACCTGCGGATGACCCGCGAGCAGTCGTTCGCGCAACTGCGCGACGTGATCGATGCGGTGCGCGGCACGGGCGTCGCGATCAACGTATCGCTGTCGACCGCGATGGGCTGCCCGATGGAAGGTGACGTGCGCGCGGAAACCGTGCTCGCGTGGATGCAGCGTTTCGCGGATCTCGGCGTGCACGGCTTCACGCTGTGCGACACGACCGGCATGGCGTATCCGTCGCAGGTGTGCGACCTGGCCGAACTCGCGCGCGAACGCTTCGGCGCGCTGCAGCTCACGCTGCACTTTCACAATACGCGCGGGATGGCGCTCGCGAACACGCTCGCCGCGCTCGACGCCGGCATCGACCGCTTCGACGCGTCGCTCGGCGGGCTCGGCGGCTGTCCGTACGCGCCCGGCGCGACCGGCAACGCGTGCACCGAGGAGCTCGTGCACATGCTCGCGCTCGACGGCTACGACACGGGCGTCGACCTCGCGGCCGTGCTCGCCGCGGCCGCGCGGCTGCCCGCGCTGATCGGGCATGACGTGCCGAGCCAGATCCTGAAGGCCGGGCGCCGCTCGGACCTTCATCCGCCGCCGCGCGCCGAGGCCGGCGACATGCCGGCACAGCGGGCTTTCTCGTGAACAGGAGCGAATCACATGGCGCTGATTGACCACCTCGACCACCTCGTGCTGACCTGCGTCGATCCGGAGCGGACGCAGCACTTCTATACGGAAGTGCTGCAGATGCAGCTCGAAACCTTCGGCGCGAGCCGGCTCGCGTTCCGTTTCGGCAACCAGAAGATCAACCTGCACGTGCGCGGCGCGGAGTTCGAGCCGAAAGCGCACGTGCCGGTGCCTGGCGCGCTCGACCTGTGCTTCATCGCGGCGGTGCCGCTCGACGACGTGATCGCGCATCTGCACCGCGTCGAATGGCCGATCGTCGAAGGGCCCGTCGAGCGCACCGGCGCGACGCAGAAGATCCGGTCGGTATACGTGCGCGATCCGGACCTGAACCTGATCGAGATTTCCGAGTTGATCTGAGTGACATGCAGTTGCGCGGAGCGGCAGCCGTCGTGCCGCTTTGTCGTGCTGCTTCGTCGCGCCGGTCCGCCCGTTCGTGCATGCGCCGGCACGATGCGCCCGCTGTGCGACAGTCCGCCGCCGAAAGCGGACAGGCGCGCGCCGCACCCGCCGATTCCGGATAGCCGGCCCGGGTTGCGCTGCGGATAATGGTGCAACGGCGTCGGCCTGTCCGGCGCCTTCGCAGCGGGCACCATGAACGTCCCGCGCATCCGCAATCCGACCCAGGTGCTTCCCGAATGACGATCCTCTATCGCGGCATGGACCGCGCGGCGCTCGACGCCGCCTACCTGAACACGAAGGCCATTCCCGATTTCCCTGCGGTGCTCGCGTCCTGCCAGGCGCGCAGCGCGGCCCTTTATGATGCGGCGCCCGGGCAGCGCGACCTGCGTTACGGTGCGCGGCCGGCGCAGCGCTTCGACTGGCTGCGGGGCGGCCGGCCCGACGCGCCGCTGTTCGTGTTTATTCATGGCGGCTACTGGCAGCACTGCGCGAAGGAGGATTTCGCGTATGCGGCGGCCGGGCCGCTCGCACGCGGCTTCGACGTCGTGCTCGCCGAATACACGCTCGCACCGGCGGCATCGATGACCGACATCGTCGGCGAGATCGGCGCGTTGCTCGACCATCTCGCGGCCGATCCCGACGGCATCGGCACCGCTGGACGACCGATTCACCTGAGCGGTCACTCGGCGGGCGGCCACCTGACGGCCGTGCATCGCGCGCATCCGGCGGTCGTGTCGGCGCTCGCGATCAGCCCGCTGGTCGATCTCGAACCGATCTCGTTATGCGTGCTCGATGACAAGCTGAAACTCACCGCGCAGGAAATCGCCGCGTACAGCCCGCTGCGCCATGTCGGGCCCGGCACGCCGACCGTCGTCGCGGTCGGTGCCGCCGAGTTGCCCGAACTCGTGCGCCAGGCACACGAATACGCGGACGCGTGCGAAGCGGCCGGCGAACGGATCGCACGCGCGTGGCTGCCCGGCATGCAGCACTTCACGGTGCTCGACGATCTCGCGACACCCGACAGCGCGATGCTCGCCGCATTGCAGGCGATCGCGCCGCGCTGACCACGCCGTTTCACGTCGCCTTGCGCGATGTCGCACCGCGCGCGGCCGGGCGTATGATCGGCATCAGGCCGGTCCGGCGCCGCACGGCTTTCCCCAGGACCTTCATCATGGTGAACCCGCTTCATTTCGATCTGCAGTCGTTGCGCGTATTCGCGCTCGTCGCCGAGCACGGCAGCCTGACCAAGGCGGCCGAACACGGCCAGCTCACGTTGTCCGCGGTCAGCAAGCGGATCGCCGAACTCGAGAGCGTGACCGGCAGCGCGCTGTTCGTCCGGCATGCACGCGGCGTCGAGCTGACGCCGGCGGGCCGCGCGCTGCTCGACCATGCGGCGAAGGTCATCGAGCAGGTCAACCGGATGGCGCACGAGATGAGCGATTACGTCGCCGGCGTGCGCGGCCACATTCACGTGTGGACCAATACGTCGGCCATCGTCCAGTTCCTGCCGGCCGATCTCGCCGCGTTCCTCACCGACAACCCGGGCATCAAGGTCAGTCTCGAGGAGCGGCTGAGCCACGAGATCGTCGACGCGCTCGCGTCCGGCAAGGCCGATCTCGGCGTGTTCGCGGACAACGTGCCGGCGCCCGGCATCGAACGCCGGCTGTACCGGCGCGACGAGCTCGTGCTGCTCGTGCCGCGCGGGCATCGCTTCGCCGCGCACGACAGCATCCGCTTCGCGGATACGCTCGAGGAAGACTACGTCGGCCTGAGCGACGGCAGTTCGCTGCTCGCGCGGATGACCGACGCCGCGTTCGCGGCCGAGCGCTCGCTGAAGCTGCGCATCCAGGTATCGAATTTCGACGGCGTGAGCCGGATGATCGAGGCCGGGCTCGGGATCGGCGTGCTGCCGCGGGATGCGGTGACCGGCGAGCGCGCGGCGCGGCTGGGGGTCGTGAAGCTCGACGACGCGTGGGCAACTCGCACGCTGTGGGTCGGCGTGAAGGCCGGCACCGTGCTGACCACCGACATCGCGAAGCTGTTCGATTTCATGTCGGCGCGCTGAACATACCGCGCGCGATGCACGGGGCACGCATCTGCATGCCCCGTGCCGCCCGCCGCGTCATACCGGGTTGATGTCGTCCTGGCTGCGTCGCGTGGTCAGCGGCCCGAGCACGCGCAGCGTAACGGCGACGATGCCGAGCGCGACCGAGATCACGCCGAACATCGCACCGGCGCCGTGTTCGGCCAGCACCGGCAGCAGCATGAACGGCAGGGCGCCGCTGACGATGCGCGACAGCGCATACGTGCTGCCGATCGCGGTCGAGCGTACGCGTGCCGGGAAGATCTCCGCCTGGTACACGTGATACGCGTTGCTGAATACGTTCGACGCGCAGGTCGTCAGGAAACCGAAGCACACGATCAGCATCGTATTGCCCGAATACGCGAAGCACAGCCCGAACGCGGCGATCGACAGGATCGACACGATCACGAGCGTGCGGCGCTCGATCCAGTTCAACAGCGGAATCGACAGCAGCGAGCCGATCGGATAGCCGATGAACGACAGCGCAATGAACAGCGTGCTGTCCGTCACGTCGAACCCGCGGCTCTTGACGACCGTGCCCGCGAGGGTGCCGAAGCCGTAATAGCCGAAGCCCTGGAACAGGTGGAACACCGCGAGCATCAGGTAGCGCGCGCCGTAGGGCCGGCGGCGCAGCAGCGCGATGCGCTCGCCGAGGCTCAGTGGCCGCTGCGGTTCGGCCGATGCCGTGAACTGCGCGGGCACGGGCACACCCGCGCTGTCCGCGAAGCGCTTGGCCGCGGCATGCGCATCCGCGGTGCGGCCCTGCGCGAGCAGCCAGCGCGGGCTTTCCGGCAGCCGGTGCTGGACCATCAGCACGTACACGGCGCCGAGGCTGCCGATCGCGAGGATGATGCGCCAGCCGGTCACGCCCGCGACATGCAGCGGATTCAGCCACAGTGCGAGGAAGCCGACCAGCGGCACCGCGACGTACGAAGTCGTATAGGCCCACGCGGCGAGCCGGCCGCGCTTGTCCTTCGGCAGGATTTCGGACAGGAAGCTGTCGGCGACCGGGTAGATCGCGCCGACGCCGATCCCCGTCAGGAACCGACATGCGACCAGCATGTCGGCGTTCACCGAGAATGCGCCGATCAGCGAAAACGCGCTGTACCAGACGAGCGTCATCAGGAACGCCTTGCGCCGGCCGATGCGGTCGGCGAGGCTGCCGAGACACATCGCGCCGACGAACATCCCGATGAATGCCGACGCCAGCAGCAGCTTGAAATCGGCGCTTTGCCGGCTCAGCCCGTATTCGTTCTGCAGCGCGGAGCCGATCGTGCTGACGAGGAAGATCTCGTACATGTCGAAGAACAGCCCGATGCCGATCACCCAGACGACGAACCGGTGCAGCGCACCGACCGGGAGATCGTCCATGAATTCGCCGAGCGTGATGCCGCGCGCGGGCCGGGCCGTTACGTCGGCACCGGCCCGGGCCGCGGACGGTACGGCGGTCGCGGGTCCGCCCGCGGTGCCGCCAAGTTCGAGGGATTGGCTGTTCATCGTGTCTCCAGATTGTCGATGTGCCGCGGCGCGACGGCCGGCCGTTCGCGGCCGGCCTGGCGAGCCCGCTCGCGCGACGCGACGCACGTGCCCGCCAGGCCCGCGAAAGGCCGGATGCGCGGGTGGCGCCGATCGTCCGAACCATGGTGGGCGAATTTGCTCGACGCGATAATTGCGGATGCTTCAAGCATCCTTTCCCGCGCAGAAAGGCTGCGGAACGCCCGCGGGACGGGCTTCGGATGAAGGGCCGGCCACCGCGCAAACGCAAGGGCAGGGAAAACCATGGGAGGCGCCGCGCGTGTTCGGCGGTCCGCGACGCCGTACGGAGCGGTCCGGCATCGGTCGAGCCGGCCGGCGCCGCACTACGGAGCGGCAGGCGCAGCCGCTCGCATTCGTCACACACTATTGCCCGATGTGATGCGTCGGTCGCGCCCCGTTACCGCTCATCGCGACGCGCACCGATCGGGACGTCCGGCTGTCGCCGCCAGACCGGCATCGATATCGGGGTCGGCCCGTTCCTGCCGAACCGTATCCGACGCAACTGCCTGCAACCTTGCCGCCATGTCGGGTGCGATGCCGAGTTGCCCGGCCGCTTGCTCCCGAGGGCCCAATGTACGGACGTCGATACCGGCGATCTGCTGGAACAGCACCAGCGCGCTCAGGTAAGCGCCCAGCACGCCCGGATGCAGATAATCGGGCCGCGGGATCGGCGGGTCGTTCTGCGCGCGGATGCCGTACCACAGCAGCGGCGCGCCGGACGGCGCATACGGATCGGGATCGGCCACGCCGGTCGTCCATGCGCGTTGCCAGGCGCGGCCGACCGGCGCGACGGCGGCGATCGCCGGATCGGTCCGGCACGCACCCTCGAATGCATCGCGATAGGCGGCGACGAGGTCGGCGAGACGATCGACGTAGCGTGTGTGAAAACCGGCGCTGCCCGGTTCGCCGGCAAGCGCTTTCGCGAGATCGGCGCGCGGCCAGGTCTCATACAGGTAGATACGCGCTTGCGGCGCGGCCGCACGAATGCCGCGCGCCAGCTTCGCGACGCTCGCACGGAAACCGGCCGGATCGCTCGCGCGGCTGTGCGCGAGCGCGAACGGCAGCGGCTTCGCGCTCAGCTCCTGCAGGACGACCACGTCCCACGTGGGCCGGTCGATCACATCCGATGCGACGCGGTCATGTTTCGCGAGACTCGTCGCCGACATCGCCTCGAGGTGGACCTCGTAGTCGAGCCCGGCTTCGGCGGCGAAGCGCGCGAAGATCCCCGGAATTCCGCCCCACGGGCCCGGTTCACGTTCCGAGCGAGCACCGGTCTGCCCGACGTTTTCGTCGACGACCTGCGCGGTGCCGTCGATCGCTTGGCCGTCTATCACCTGGCCGCCGGCACGCATCGCGCCGTACGAACGCACGGGCGTGTAACGGCCGTGCGTGAGGCTGTCGCCGACGAACAGGATGCGTTGCGGCGTGCGCGTTGCCGGGACGGGCGGACCGCTCGGCGAGTCCGTGGCGTCCGTGGCCGAGACAGCGGTGGCCGGCCCGGCGATCAGCAACGTCAAGGCGCACGTCAACGCGAAACGCATGATCGGGCAACGGAACGAGGGCATGTCGGTCATCACGGGGTTCCGGAGGGACGCGTGGCCGCAGTATTTCACGAAGCGGCTCGATGGGGCATATGCCGTTCGGCAGACTTGGATGCGTATTCCCGGTCGGCTATCCTGAGCGCTGAACTCTTGAAATGCCGGCCCGCCGGCCAATCCACGTACCACCCGCCGCACGCTTCCCGTTTGCGTTCACGCCGCCCCCCAGGAGACGCACGACATGATTCCCTCGACCGACAACCGGACGCTGTTGCGCACGCTCGGCATCCGCACCCCGATCATCCAGGCGCCGATGGCCGGCGTCAGCACGCCCGCGCTGGCGGCTGCCGTGTCGAATGCGGGCGGGCTCGGCTCGCTCGGCGTCGGCGCGACGAATGCCGACGGCGCGCGCAAGATGATCCGCGATACGCGCGCGCTCACCGACCGGCCGTTCAACATCAATCTGTTCTGCCACCAGCCGGCCCGTGCCGATGCCGCCGTCGAACACGCGTGGCTCGACTGGCTCGCGCCGGCGTTCCGCGAACACGGTGCGACACCGCCGGCGTCGCTGTCGGAGATCTACACGAGCTTCGTCGCGGACGACGCAATGCTCGCGATGCTGGTCGAGGAAAAACCGGCGGTGGTGAGCTTTCATTTCGGGTTGCCGTCCGATGAGGCGATCGCCGTGCTGAAGCGCGCGGGCATCACGCTGTTCGCGTCCGCGACGCATCCCGACGAAGCCCGGCAGATCGTCGCGGCCGGCATCGATGCGATCGTCGCGCAGGGCATCGAGGCCGGCGGGCACCGTGGCGTGTTCGATCCCGGCTCGGCACGTTCGCGCTGACGCGCCTGCTCGTGCGCGAATGCACGCTGCCGGTGATCGCCGCCGGCGGCATCATGGACGGTGACGGCATCGCCGCGGCGCTCGCGCTCGGCGCGCAGGCCGCGCAGCTCGGCACCGCCTTCGTCGCGTGCCCGGAGACATCGATCGACGACGGTTATCGCCGCGCGATTCTCGGCGACGCGGCGCGCCGCACGACCTTCACGACCGCGATTTCCGGCCGGATCGCGCGCGGCATCGCGAACCGGCTGACCGCGCTCGGCGACGACCCGCACGCACCGGCCACGCCGGCCTATCCGATCGCGTACGACGCGGGCAAGGCGCTGCATGCGGCCGCGAAGGCGAAAGGCGAGTTCGGCTACGGCGCGCAGTGGGCCGGGCAGGCGGCACCGCTCGTCCGGTCGTTGCCGGCGGCCGAACTGTTCGCGACGCTCGAGCGCGAGACGCGGGCGGCCATCGCGCGGTTGCAGCACGCGCTGGACTGATTCCCCGGCCACGCGCCGCGACGCGCATCGCCGGCCACGAAATTGCAATGCTCTGTATCCGCGCGCGGCGCGGATACATCGCGATACAAAGCATCGGCCTGCGCCCGCTATAAAGCAGACATGACCTCTTGAGGAGCACGACATGTCTGCTACATGGTTCAACGGATCCTGCCATTGCGGCGCCGTGAAATTCGAAGTCCGGACCGCGCTTGCGCCGGCCGTTCGCTGCAACTGCAGCCTCTGCCGCCGGCGCGGCGCATTGATGAGTCCGATGTTCGCCGCGGCCGACCTGAAGATCGTCGAAGGCGAGGGCGCACTGACGCTCTACCGTTTCAACACGCACACGGCCCGCCATTATTTCTGCAGCCGGTGCGGCGTCTATCCGTTCCATCAGACGCGCAAGGATCCCGCGTGCTGGCGCGTCAATCTCGGCTGCCTCGAAGGCGTCGATCCGTATGCGCTCGATGCCGCGATCGCCGACGGCGCGAGCCTTTCCGTCGTGGAGGACGCATGACCCGCTGGCTGATGATCCTGCTGTTCGCCGCGGGCGGCCTCGCGACCGAAATCGCGCATCCGGTACAGTGTTCGCTGCTGTCGATCAGCCGGCAGCGGACCGACCGGCGGGGTCGAAACGACGGTGGACGAGACTGAGCGCGGGCAGGGACCACGGGTATCGCACGTTGTTGATCGGAAACGATTATCATGCTTCCGATAAGATCGCACGCGATATATAATGCGTTCATCTGCGACACGAGCCCGTGTCGATGGAGGACGCTCATGAAACCGACCGAAGCACAATCGCCCGCCACGCCGAAACTGTCCGAGTTCCTGTGTTTTGCGATCTACTCGACGAACCTCGCGTTCGGCAAGGCATACAAGCCGATCCTCGAAGAACTCGGCCTCACGTACACGCAATACATCACGATCATTGCGCTGTGGGAGGAGGGCAACCAGACGGTCGGGCAACTCGGCGAAAAGCTGTTCCTCGAGTCGAACACGCTGACACCGATCCTGAAGAAGCTCGAGGCGATGGGCTATCTGGAGCGGCACCGCGATCCGTCGGACGAGCGCCAGGTGCTCGTGAGCCTGACGAAAAGCGGCCGCCGCGTGCGCGAGAAGGGGCTCGACATGGACCTGGTCGAAGCCACCGGGCTGAAGCCCGACGAATTCGCGAAGATGCAGAAGGCGATCGTCACGCTGCGCGGCAACCTGATCGATTCGATCGACGAATAGACGAGTAAAACGCCGGCTCGATGTCGAGCCGGCGATGCGATTGCCGCCCGCACCCTCCGCAATGTCCGTCCATTTCCCGCCGTCAGGCGCGACGCACTACCGCGACCCGCCCCTTACGGCTGGCCCGTCCCGGTTTCCTCGCGCCCCAGCACCAGCAAATGCATGTCGCGGCGCATCACGAAGCCGAGTGTCCGATAGCGCTCGATCGCGGCGTGATTCGACGTGAGCACGTGCAGGAACGGCGTTTCCGCTCCCGCGCGGAGGGTCGCGATCAATGACCGGATCAGCCCGGCCGCAAGGCCCTGGCCCCGAAACGCGGGATCCACGCACACGGCGCTGATCTCCGCATGACCGCCGGCTCTCATTCGCTGACCGGCCATCGCCACGAGCCGGTCCTGTCTGCGTACACCGATATAGCCGCCGAATTCGATCGTGCGCGGGCCGAACGGGCCCGGTTCCGTCGCCGCGATCAGTTCGAGCATCTCCGGCACATCGGCTTCGGTCAGCCGGACATGCTCCAGCGGATGCGCGTCGCCGAGCGTTCCCTGCCAGATCATCTGATGCAGCATCGCGCGCCGGACCACGGAAGAACCGGCCGGCGTCGGGATCTCGTCCGGCGTGACCAGTGCCGCCGGTCCGTGTGCGTCGATCAGTCCGCGCAACGCGTCGAAGGCGGCCGGGCTGCGGTCGGCCATGCCGGCAAACGGCGCGATTGCCGGAGGAAACCGGCGCGCGAGCGCGTCGCCGAGTGCAAAACGATGCTGCGCGCCGGCGAGCGCATGCCATACGGCGTTGTCGAGCGGATGCGATCCGCCTTTTTCCTGCCCGGTCGTTGCTTCCCGCATCGCCTGCTCCTTGTTTGAAGGCCGTTCGTCGCACAGCATAGACGCGATCGCCTATCCAGGTTGTAAACAAGCAAAAGCGCATACGATTACATCGTATGCGCTTTATTTGACGGGCGGTATCGCCGATTTGGTCTCGACGTTCAATGGCCGAAGTAGATCGAGCGCTCGGCGACACGCGTGACCGAACGGCTGCCCGATTGTGTGACGGCTGCAGCGTCGCTGCCATAAGCGGACGTCGCCGTATCGGCCGCGACGGTGTCGTTCGCATGGATACGCGTCAGCGCGGCCTGCAGGTCGTCCGGGTAGTGCGGATCGTTCGCGCGGCCCGGCACATAGCCGGCTTGCTGCAGCTGAACGAGTTCGGCATGCACTTGCGCACGCGTCACGGCGGCTTCATTGGCAAAGGCCGGCGCGGTAACGGCAGCGGACACGGCAACGAGAAGGGCAGCGATCAGTTGGGTTTTCATCATTTACCTCGACAAGAAAATGGCAGGACATTCGGGAGGGCAGCACGCGGCCACCTGGTGCAATGCATCAGACGATGCGGATCTCGACGTCGATGTTGCCGCGCGTCGCCTTCGAATACGGGCAGGTCTGATGCGCGGTGTCGACGATGTGTTGCACGACGTCACGATCCAGGCCCGGCACGCTCACGTTCAGGCGCGCCTGCAGGAAGTACGCAGTGCCGGCCATGCCCAGGTCCACTTCGGCGTCGACCGCGAGATCGGCCGGCAGCGTGACCTTCGCCGCACGGGCCGCGAGCTGCATCGCGCCGATGAAACAGGCCGACCAGCCGGCCGCGAACAGTTGTTCCGGATTCGTGCCGGTGCCGGCGCTGCCCGGCGACGACAGCTGGATGTCGAGGCGACCGTCGGAACTGCGGGCCGTGCCGTCGCGACCGCCGGAAGTCGTATGCGTCTTGCCCGTGTACAGCACTTTTTCGATCTTGCTCATCGTTCACTCCGTCAGGTTGGAAGGTTTTTCTCAGATGCGATTCGATCGCATGCGATGCAGTTTGGTCGAGACGATCCGCCACGTCAAGCGCATTCGATTAAATCGCATGCGCTATTTTGTATTTCAATGTATCCGGATCGCGCCCATCCTTGCGGGACAAGGCTTCCGGACGATTCGACCCTGACACGAAAAAGAATGAGGTGGACGGAGAATTTCGCGACGGGCAGGGCAGATGCCCGTCGAAACGGCCGTTGCCCCGATGGCCGCAACCCGATTACGCCGCGCGGAATTCGGCGATCACGACCAGGATCACGGCCGCGTCGGCCGGCAACAGGCGCTGGGAAAAGGCCGAACGCGCGTGTCCCGCCTTGTCGCCCAGCACTGCGGCGAACAGATCGGACGCACCGTCGATCACGGCCGGCTGGCCGTAGAAGCCGTCAGCCGACGCGACGTGGCCCTCGACCCGAACGATGTGATGCAGGCGGTCGAACCCGCCCAGGTGTTTTCGGATTTGTGCGAGCACGTTCAACGCTGCGAGCTGCGCCGCGTGCCGACCATCATCGACGCTCAGTTGTTCGCCGACGCGGCCCGTATAGGCCACCTTGCCGCCGGCGAGCGGCAGTTGCCCGGACAGGAACAACACCCAGGCCGGTAAATATCGTTCGCGCAATTGATTCGACACGCGATGTAACGAATCGCGCGCGGCGTCAAACGACGCGAACGCATGCCGGCAAAGCCGCCCGGTGCCGGCTGCCGAGTTCGCCGGTTCGCTGGTTTCCCACCCGGGATTCCTGCACACTCGCTGTCTGGACGTCCCGCGACGACAGCACCGGACACGGCAGGAGCCGCCCCATGCAACGAAAATTCGACGACCTCCTCCTCGGCAGCATCGAGCTGTTCTGCCTGGCAGCCGAACTCGGCAGCTTCACGCTCGCCGCGACGGCCGCGAGCGTCACGCCAGCTGCGGTCAGCCGGTCGGTCGCGCGGCTCGAGGAGCGTCTCGGCGTACGCCTGTTCGTACGCACGACGCGGCAAATCCGCCTGACCGATTCCGGGCGGCGCTACTTCGAGCAATGCCGTGATGCGCTGTCGCAGCTCGTCGATGCGGAGCGCGAAGCGACGGGGCAGCAGGCGACCCCGGCGGGCGTACTGCGCATCAGCATGCCGACGCCGTATGGCCACTATCGCGTACTGCCGCTGCTGCCCGCGTTTCGCGAGCGCTACCCCGACGTGCGCGTCGAAACACACCTGAGCAACCGCAACATCGACTTCGCCGAGGAGGGCTTCGACCTGGCGATCCGCGGCCGCGCGCCGGCGGATTCGAGCCTCGTCGCACGCAAGCTGGAGGACGCCGAACTCGTCGTCGTCGCGACGCCCGGCTACCTGCAGCGCGCCGGCGTGCCGCGCGCCGTCGACGATCTGCATGCGCACGAATGCATCCAGTTCGAGCTTCCGAGCAGCGGCCGGCCGATTCCGTGGCTGTTCAACGACGGCTCGACGGAAATCGAAATCGCGACGACCGGCAGCTATGGCGCGTCGGGCGACGTCCTTGCCGGCGTCACGCTCGCGCGCAGCGGCGCGGGCCTGTTCCAGACCTATCGCTTCATCGTCGAACGGGATCTGCGGGAGGGGACGCTCACGGAAGTGCTGTCCGGCCAGGGCGGTCGGTCGCGGCCGTTCGTGCTGCTGTATCCGCATGCACGCTATCTGTCGTCGCGCGTGCGCGTCTTCGTCGACTTTCTCGTCGAACATCTGGAGCAAGCGCCCGGCAAGCGGGCGCGCTAGCCGCGTCCGGCCACGCCGGCAACGGAGCAGGGAGGCGCGAACGGCACGGCTGCGCCCGTCGCGGGCCGCCTCGCACCGTCCGCGCCGTCGCATTCTGGCTACTCTGCGCTCAGTGCCCGGCGCTCTGGCCGCCGTCCACGTGCAGGATCTCGCCAGTGACGAACGGCGCCGAATCGAGATACAGGATCGCGCCGACGATGTCGCTCATCTCGCCCATCCGGCCGACCGGGTGAAGCGATGCGAGCGTCGCGTGCGTGTCGGGCGCATGCATCGGCGACTTGATGATGCCGGGCGACACGGCGTTCACGCGGATGCCGGCCTTCGCATATTCGATCGCGAGCGACTTCGTCGCCGCATTGAGCCCGCCTTTCGTCAGCGATGCGAGCGCCGACGGCACGTTGCTGTTCGCGTGGTCGACGAGACTCGTCGTGATGCTGACCACGTGACCGCTGCCATTGCGCTGCATCGCCGCAATCGCGCGCTGCGTGACGTGGAAGAAGCCGTCCAGGTTGACGCGGCTGATGGCCGCGTAGTCGTCGGCCGTGTACTGCGTGAACGGCTTCGCGATGAAGATGCCTGCGTTGTTGACGAGCGTGTCGACCCGGCCGAAGCGTTCGATTGCGGTGTCGACCACACGCCGCGCGACCGCCGGGTCGCCGATGTTGCCCGCAACGGCGACGAGATCGGGATCGTCCGACGGCCCGATCGAGCGGGACGTCGCGACCACCCGATGGCCCTGGGCGCGGAATGCGCTGACCGTTTCAGCACCGATGCCTTGCGATGCGCCGGTGACGATGATGACTTTGGAAGTGCTCATGATATGCCTCGACAGGTGACTGGTTTTCGGCTTCAGTGCCGACCGGATCGATGAATCCGATGGACCAGACTCTAGGCGTGTCAGGCCGGAGTTCGAACACCCACCGTGGACCAACAGTCTTGCGTCACGGGAACAAATGCGGAGTAGAGCGGGGGGCGGCCGCAGCGGCGATCGGTGCGGCGGCGTATTGCTGGCGTATTGCTGGCGGTGAATCGACGCGGCCGCCAACGAGCCGGCATTGGTGCGCGATGACACGCATCGACCGCCGTGAATTCGGGGGTTTGCGCGGTGAAATGCTGCGAATGCTGCGCGGTGGCTTGCTCGAACGCGTCGGGCACTTCGCTTGTTTATCGATACTATCCGGATAACTTTTCTTATCACAATAGCATTATTATTTTCCTAAACTGCCGAATATGAAAACGCGTCTGACCAGCCGTTCACACGCCCCTCCGACGGCTCCGAAAGCGGATCAGGGCAGGGCTGCCGCCGCACGCGCCTGCTCGGTGCGCTATCCGTCATTCCGAACGCGGCCAAAGCTGGCACAATCCTGCCCACGTCCGTAGATGCGACGCGATCTCGCCCCGCGCCGGACGACGCCGATCCGTTCCTGCCGGACGCTTGCTTCGAGCGCGACGGACATTCGCGCCTCACCTGCATATGTGCACGGATCGCGCGGGCGCCGGCACGGGACCGCATGCGCGTGCCGTCGAATGGCCGGCGCGGCATGCGAGTCTCGCGGCACAACCGGCGCTGGGCGGCAAGACAAACGCGGAGGGCGGGGCGGATGCATCCGATTCGGGGCCAGGGCGGCGCTCGGCACCTGATGGCGCGCATTCGCGCCGCATGCATCGCACCGCGAAGTGCGCCGCAATCAATACACTTTCCATGCACGCGTCGAACACACTGCACGAACAGGTCGAGAAATTCAGGGAATGGGCGGCGCTATACCCGGCCCGCCAGCGAAGCGCCGAATGGGAATGCGAGTACGGCCATTGGGAAGCGCTGTGGGACGCGTCGCTTGCCGTCGTCGACTCGTTTGCGCCCGACGCCTGGACCGCAACCGCGTGCGCCGACCTGCTTTACGCGATTGCCCGCGACCACGCGCTGGAACACATTTCGAGCATGCTCTGGACACAACCCGGCGCGTTGCTGGCGCTCGCGCGCGCCTCGATCGATGCGTCGGAGCCGAACGCCAGATGGCAACTGGCCGCGCGACTCGGCGGACTGGGCTCGCATGCCGCCGAGGCCGAAGCGCTGCTGTTGCGCCTGGTGAACGACGAAGACGAATACGTGCGCCGGCGCGCGTTGCTTGCGCTGGGCGCACTGAGATCGGCTCATGCGGAAGCGCTCGCGGAGCGAGCATGGCACACCGGCCACGAATATCAGCGGATCGCCGCGTTGTGGGTGCTCAAGGAGATCCAATCCGGCAAGCTGGCGCAGTACGTCAAGCTGGCCGAGGAAGACGGCCGCGAATACGTCGTCCGGAACGCGCGGGACGTGATGAATGCGGGTTGAACGCCGCGTCGTCGGCAACCGGCAACTGGAATCCGGGCAGCAGATCGGCCGCAAAAACAGCCGTTTCAATCTAGCCACTACAGGGCCTGACAGCCCCTTTAAGGGCCAAATCAAAATCGCAATTTAACTTTGATAATTATGATTATGTCAAATGCGAAATTTACCCGAAACCACCACTGAAACCCCGGCCGGACGCCGCCAGAATCCCGCCTCACCGGTCGCCCGCAGCCATCGTTTTCCCCCGTGAACGCGGCCACGGCAAAACCGCCGACACGCGATCCCTCGACGGCCGCCCGCCAGACGCCGTCTCCACCCACCGCAAACCGCCCGCAACAGGACGATGATCAGGACAACCACATCCCCTGCATCTTGTGCGAGAAATGCGCGCGCTCGGCCGTCTCCATCAGCGACAGGAATTCGTCCTGCATCATGTGGATCAGCGCTTCGTGGTCGCCGGCCTCGAAATACACTTCCGGCTGCTGTGCGAGATGTTCTTCGAGGAACGTCTTCATCCCGTACGCCATGCACACCGGCGGCAACGCGCCCAGGTCGCAATCCTTGAACAGTTCGCGCAGTTCGATTTCCCTGGCGAGCACGAGATGGCGGCCGGTCTTGACCCAGAGATCCGACAGCCGCACCGCGTGCGACGTCGGCAACACGGCGGCGACGTAGCCTTCGTCGTCCTCGAGCAGCACGGTTTTCGCGAGGCGATCGCCGGGGATATGCGCGGCGGCGGCCGTCTCCATGCTGGTATGGCTATACGGGTGGTACACGACCTCGTACCGCGATGACTTCTGGCGCAGGCAATCCTGCAGGGTGGCTGACATAGGCATGGCACACCTCGTCTGGGCAAATCGGGCGAACGAAGATCGCTCCGGATTCGTTCAGCATAGGTCGCATTCGGCCCGATGGAAATCGCCGCTTCGCCCCTTCCTCATTCGAGCTCCAACTCCGGTTCCAACCCCTTTTCGCGCAGCCATTCGCGGTTGAAAAGCCGCGCTCGATAGATGTCGCCGCGATCGCACAGCAAGGTCACGATCGTGTGCCCCGGGCCCATCCGGCGCGCCAGCCAGACCGCCGCCGCGACGTTGATGCCGCTCGATCCGCCGACATACAGCCCCTCCTCGCGCAGTAGCCGGTAGACCATCTTCACGCACAGTGGATCATCGATCCGCACGGCGTCGTCGATCGGCGCGCCGGCGAGATTCGCGGTGACACGCGTCGAGCCGATGCCTTCGGTGATCGAGTTGCCTTCGGTGCCGAGGTCGCCCGTCTTCACGTAACCGTAGAGCCCGCTGCCGTGGGGATCGGCCAGCACGATCCGGACCTCCGGATTCTGCTCCTTCAGGTAGCGGCTCACGCCCGCCAGCGTGCCGCCCGTGCCGGTCGCGCAGACGAATGCATCGACCGTGCCCGCCGTGTCGCGCCAGATTTCCGGCCCGGTCGTCTCGTAGTGCGCCTGCCGGTTGACGACGTTGTCAAACTGGTTGGCCCATACCGCGTTGTCGAGTTCGTCCGCAAGCCGCCCTGCAATCTTCTGATAGTTGTTCGGGTCGCGGTACGGCGCCGCCGGCACCGGGCGCACGTCGGCGCCGAGCGTGCGCAGGATCGCCATCTTGTCCGGCGATTGCGTGTCGGGAATCACAATCACGCAGCGATAGCCGCGCGCGGCGCAGATATGCGCAAGACCGATGCCCGTATTGCCCGCCGTGCCCTCGACGACGGTGCCGCCCGGCTTCAGCGCGCCGCGCTGCTCGGCGTCGCGGATGATGTAGAGCGCCGCGCGATCCTTCACCGATCCGCCCGGATTCATGAACTCCGCCTTACCCAGGATCTCGCAGCCCGTTTCCGCGCTGAGCTTCGCCAGCCGGATCAGCGGTGTGCGCCCCACGCAGTCGACGAAGCCTTGTCGCACGTCCATGCCCCCCCCTTTGCATTCACGCTCGCGCGCCATACACAACGAAGGATAGGACGCGCCGCGGCTATCAGCACCGGCTGCCGCGTACTAAGCTTGGAGAGCCCATTGCGGCGCCCGCGCCGCATCGCCAGACGAGGTCCGCCATGCTGCAATTGCAAACCGTCGCCGTCGACAAGCCCGAGGCCGTGAATTTCATTCTCGGCCAGTCGCATTTCATCAAGTCCGTCGAGGACATCCACGAGACGCTGGTCGGCGCCGTGCCTGGCATCCGTTTCGGGCTCGCGTTCTGCGAGGCATCGGGCAAGCGGCTCGTGCGCCGTTCCGGCACCGATGCGGAACTCGTCGAACTCGCGTGCCGCAATGCCAGCGCGATCGGCGCCGGTCACGCGTTCATCGTGTTCCTCGGCGACGGTTTCTATCCGGTCAACGTGCTCAATGCGATCAAGGCCGTCCCGGAGGTCTGCCGGATCTATTGCGCGACCGCGAACCCGACCGACGTGATCGTCGCGGAAACCGCGCAAGGACGCGGAATCGTCGGCGTCGTCGACGGTTTTCCGCCGCTCGGCATCGAGAACGACGACGACGTGCGCTGGCGCAAGGATCTGCTGCGCACGATCGGCTACAAGGCGTAGATACGAGCCGCCGAATGTGGCCTGCAGGCGTGGCTGCATAGAAGGTGCGTTAGGGCCGGGATTTCAGGATGGATGCGGTCCAGACCGTTAGTTGCATTTATAAGCGGGGGCACGCGCCGTCGTTCGGGTCGTACCGCTACCGTCCGCCTGTCCTATACTGCCGCAGCAGGCTGACGGCCGCGCCGACGCACCGTCCGCCACGACTCTTCCCGGAGCGACCATGCACTACCAGCTGATCTACGAACTCGTCGACGATTACCTGTCCCGGCGCGAACAGTATCGCGCCGAGCACCTCGCACTCGCGCGGGCGGCAACCGAACGCGGCGAACTCGTGCTCGCCGGCGCGTTGCAGGATCCGGCCGACCAGGCCGTGCTCGTGTTCGAAGGCGATTCGCCGGAAGCCGCCGAGTCATTCGCGCGTGCCGATCCGTACGTGCAGAACGGCCTCGTCAAGTCCTGGCGCGTGCGGCCGTGGCGCGTCGTGATCGGCAAGCACGCGCCGCGCTAGCGGTGCACGGGGCTATGGCTACAGCCACCCCGCCCGCTTGAAGCGCCACCACAACGCGAGATCGGCCGCGACCATCACCGCGATGCAGCCGTAGAAGCCGTACTTGAGGTGCAGTTCGGGCATGTTCGCGAAGTTCATCCCGTAGATGCCGGCGATCATCGTCGGTATCGCGAACAGCGCGGCGAACGAGCCGAGCCGCTTGGTCACCTCGTTCTCCGCGAGCGAGATCATCC
Organism: Burkholderia sp. Bp8998; assembly: GCF_003854235.1. NCBI lineage: Bacteria > Pseudomonadati > Pseudomonadota > Betaproteobacteria > Burkholderiales > Burkholderiaceae > Burkholderia > Burkholderia sp. Bp8998. The sequence goes on along the minus strand of NZ_QTQF01000007.1, from coordinate 60,111 downwards.
CGAGGTTGACCTGGACCGCGGTCACGACCATCTCGCGCCGCCCTTCGATCGTCTTCACGATCCGCTGCAGGTGGTCGTACACGTCGCGGAAGTAATGCTCCATCCCGCTGCAGACCTGCGGGATGCGTCCGCCGGTGAGCTTCGCGAGCGGCTCGATCAGCGGCGCCGTGTGCTGGTGCAGCATCACGAGCCGGCGTTTCAGCGAATAGAGGTCCTCGATGATCACGCGCGACGACGCGGGCGTGGCCTTCGTGAAGATACGGTCCTCGAGTTCCTCGAGCTCGTTGCCGAGCGCCTCGAGGATCGGGAAATAGCGGTCGACGACCTGGTCCATCAACGCATAGAAGACGAACGCCGACCCTTCCTGCAGCAGGTGCGGCTCGCGCTCGCAGCGCTTGCGCACCGCGCGGAAGTCCTGCTCGGTATGGTTGCGGATCGACAGCACGTAGTTCGGGCCGACGAACACGTTCAGCTCGCCGACCTTGAATTCGCCGTCGTCGTCGAACTCGACCGTATGCAGCACCGCGAACAGCGAGTCGCCGTACTCCTCGATCTTCGGCCGTTGATGCCCCTTGCGGGCATCTTCGAGCGCGAGTTCGTGCAGCCCGAATTCCTCGCCCATCAGGTCGATCTCGTCCGGTGTCGGATCCTTCAGCGCGACCCACACGAAACACTCGGGCTTCGACACGTAGTCGCTGATGGCGTCGATATCGATGTCGGCCAGCTTGCGGCCGTCCTGGTATGCAGCACAGTTGATCAGCATGGTGTCCGTGATGTTGCCGTTTTCGCATCAGTTTACCGGTTTGGCGCGCGGGCGGCCCCCGGCTTGCGCGGCGCGCCGATATTGGTCATGATCGGACTGCCTGCGCCGCGGCACGCGCACGGCATCGCTTCGACAGACGCACGGCACGGCCGTGCGGCCCAACCGTCAAGGAGACAGACCCATGTGGTATTTCTCGTGGATACTCGGCATCGGCGTGGCGCTCGGCTTCGGCATCATCAACGCGATGTGGCTGGAGGCGGAAGTGTTTTCGCGCGACGACAAGCGCACTGACGCACCGCGCGCGGATTCGGGGAGCCGGTATTCGTGACGCACCTGGTGTTCTTCTGCGGTCATGCAGGCACCGGCAAGACCACGCTCGCGAAGCGGCTGATCGGGCCGCTGATGCGCGCGACCGGTGAAGCCTTCTGCCTGCTCGACAAGGACACGCTCTACGGCCGCTACAGTTCGGCCGCGATGGGCGCCCTCACCTCCGATCCGAACGACCGCGACAGCCCGCTCTACCTGAAGCATCTGCGCGACCCCGAATACCAGGGCCTGCTCGACACGGCCCGCGAGAATCTCGCGCTCGGCATCGGCGTGCTCGTGGTCGGCCCGCTGTCGCGCGAAGTGCGTGACCGCCGCATCCTCGATCGCGCGTGGCTCGGCATCGGGCCGGACGTCACGCTGACGGTCGTCTGGGTGCATACGGCGGAAGACGTCGCGCACCAGCGGATCGTCGCGCGCGGCAATCCGAACGACGCGTACAAGCTCGCGCACTGGGACGAATACCGGCAACGCCGCTTCGCGCCGATCGGCCACGAATGCGACGGCATCGTGATGTTCGACAACACCGCACCGTCCGACGCGGACATCGATGCGCTGCTGTACCGCATCGCACCGCCGGCGCAGCAGGCAACGATGGTGCCGCCGCTGCCCGCCTGAGCGGCGCGTACCGCACCGCTCTTCCCTGCTCTTCCCCGTTTCAACGCGCTTCAAAAAAACAACGCCGGAAGCGCTGTTGCGCTCCCGGCGTCGCTCGGCCCTCGTGCCGGAGACCGATCGTCAGGCGACTTCGTGCACGCGCTCCATCGTGCCGCCTTCGTACAACTTGCCGAAGCGGTTCGCGAGGAACGCCTTCAGCGACACCTTCTCCTGCGGGATGAAACCGCTCTGCGGCAGCTTCTTTTCGCGGAACAGATCCAGCACCGCGCACATCGCGCCGGCCGTCGTGATCTGGATCGCGCTCATGTGCATCCCGCACACGTCCTTCGCGAAAATCTTGCGCGTGAACACGTCCTGAACGAGCTGGCCGTCCTTCACGCCCGTCACCGTGACGAACACGAGCACGACGTCCTGCTTGGTCGACGGCACCGCGCGGCGCATGATCGACTTCAGCGTGTCGCGGTCGCTCGACAGGCGCAGGTCCTCGAGCAGGAACTGCACGAGTTCGCGGTGGCCCGGATAGCGCACCGACTTGTAGTCGAGCGTCTCGACCTTGCCCGACAGCGTCTCGCACAGCGTGCCGAGGCCACCCGACGTGTTGAACGCTTCGTATTCGGTGCCGTCCAGCGAGAAGTGCTCGAGGCCTTCGAGCGGCTGCACCCACTGCTTGCGGCCGTCGCGGATCGCTTCGCACGGCTGGCAGTATTCGTTGATCAGGCCGTCGACGCTCCACGTCAGGTTGTACTTCAGCGCGTTGGTCGGATACTCGGGCAGCGCGCCGACGCGCATCTTCACGTCGCGCACTTCGCTGAAGCCGTTCACGAGCTCGTGTGCGGCGATGCCGATGAAGCCCGGTGCGAGGCCGCACTGCGGCATGAACGCACGATCCGAACCGTCGGCCAGTTCGCGGATCGCATGGGTCGCGCGCACGTCTTCGGTCAGGTCGAAGTAATGGACGCCGGCCGCCTTGGCCGCCGCGGCGACGTTGACCGCGAGGTAGTACGGCAGCGCGTTGACGAGCGCATCGAAGCCCTTCACGGCTTCACGGATCGCATTGGCGTCGGCCGAATCGACACGTTGCGTCGCGATGCCTTCACGCGACAGCTTGGCGAGCGCATCCACATCGCGGTCGAACGCGACGACTTCGTAGTCGCCCGTTTCACGCAGCATGTGAGCAATGGTGTGGCCGATCAGACCTGCGCCGACGATGGCGATTTTCATGCGCTTATCTCCTGATGATGAGTTGGGTATTGGTGTACGGCGTCGAGCCATGAACACAGTTTAGGGACGCGCAAAATCAGTTCCAAGACGAAGAATGATGCGAAACGACCGATTAATTCGACGCAATGACGATACATTTCGTCACAACGACCAAATCGTCTAAAAATCGCGTATATGACGCGCCGCAAACGGGTCGCGATGGGCACGTCTGGACGGACAGGAAGGAACGCGCAAAGCGGGACATGCGCAGGTGCAGGTGCAGGTGCAGGAATCGTTGCGCGCGCCCGGGCACGCATGCGACGCAACGACGCTCGCGCGACGATGCGCGAGGCAACGCGCCGCCTCGCGGCGAGCGCCGGCGGCGGGCATCGAGAGAAGGGAAAGGAGGAAAAACCTGCGCGACGAATCGCGCCGCGGCGTCACACGCGACGCCGCATGCGACGCGTCATCCGCCGATCGTGCCGCGATCGATCTTGCGCGACAGAATGATCGACGTCGTCGTGCGCTCGACGCCTTCGAGCGTACCGATCTGGTCGAGCAGGTCGTTGAGCCGCTCCGGCGAATCGGCACGCAGCCACGCGACGTAGTCGTATTCGCCGCTCACCGCGCACAGCAGCTGCACCTCGGGCATCCGGTCGAGCTTGCGCAGCACGTCCTTGCCGAACTTCGGCGTGAGGATGATGCCGACGTACGCGTAAATGCTCGCATCGAGCACGTCCTGGCCGAGCCGCACGCTATACCCGGCGATCACGTTGGTGCGCTCGAGCCGCGCGATGCGCGCGACGACCGTCGTGCGGGCAACGTCGAGCTGTCGCGCGAGATCGGCGACGCTTGCGCGCGCATCCGCTTGCAGCAGCGCGACGAGTTGCCGGTCGAGATCGTCGAGTTGGTCGAGGCGAGGTGGACGCATGAGGCTGGGCCGGCGTGCAGCGCGCCGGCAAAATGGAACGTGACGCGATGATAGCGCCGAACGCCGGTACGCCCAAACGGCATCGCCCGCCATCACGAGTGCACGCGTTCGCGCCACCCTCGTCGTCCGCGTGCGATGCCCCGCATGCCGATCCAACGCCATCGACACTCGCACGCTATGTCCCTTTCAATTTCGATTCGTATCGGATGTAAGCAAGTGTCGCTTTCGCTGCCGCGTCGCATCCAACGTGCTACTAATAACGTGCGACGCGAGATGCGCGCTCGCGGCACTGGCCGCCGCGCCCGCTCGCACGACACCACCCCGGAGAGCCAACCATGAAGAAAATCTCGCTCACCCTCGCTACGCTCGTCGTTGCGGCAAGCGCATTCGCGCAGACCCAGCCGCAACCGCAGACGCCCGCTCCGGCGACGGCAACGGCCGCGTCGGCCCCGAGCGCCGAACAGCGCGCGGCGCGCCATGAAGCGCGCATCGAGCAACGCATCAAGTACCTGCACGATCAACTGAAGATCACGTCGGCGCAGGAGCCGCAATGGAAGACGTTCGCCGACACGATGCGCGAGAACGGCGACACGATGGGCCGCCTCTATCGCACGCGGATGGAAAGCCATAACGTATCGGCGGTCGACGACATGAAGCAGTACGCGGAACTCGCGCAGGCGAACGCGGACGGCGCGAAGAAGCTCGCCGACGCATTCGCGCCGCTCTACGCGAGCTTCCCGGCCGACCAGAAGGCGCTGGCCGACACGACGTTCCGCAGCTGGCTGCACCACGGCGGCGAACACCGCGGCGCGGGCAAGGCCAAGAGCAAGGAAGGCAAGGCAGCCGCAGCACCGGCCGCCAGCGCGCCCGCACAACCCTGACGCCCGCCTCGCCGGCGCCGCGCGGCCCACCCTGGCCGAACGGCGTCGCGCATCCCGCGGGAATCCGGCACGTCACACGGCGCGCCGGATTCGGGATAAGCTCCCGGCTCTTCCAGCAATTCCCGCACTTCCCCACCATGCTCGAACTCAAGCACATCGATCTGCGTACCGACCCGCAAGCCCGTCACGTCGTCAAGGACGAGACCGTCACGGTCGCCTTCGCGGATGCCGACGGCGAACTGATGAGCCTCGAAGGCCCGAACCGCTATGTCGCGGGCGACGCGCTGATCACCGGCTCGACCGGCGACCGCTGGGTCGTCTCGCGCGCGCGCTTCGACGCGAAGTACCTGCCTGCCGATCCGGCGCTCGCGCACGGCACGCCGGGCGCCTACCGGAACCGGCCGGCCGTCGTGCTCGCCCGCCGGATGGACGAGCCGTTCACGATCGCCCGCTCGGAAAACGGTGACACGCTGCGCGGCATTGCCGGCGACTGGGTGATGCAGTATGCGCCCGGCGACTACGGCGTCGTGCAGGCGCAGCGGTTCGCGCAGGTCTACCGCGACGCGTAACGCGTAACACGCTATATGCCGGCATCGCGCCGGCGCGCGCTCACGTCAACGGTCAGGCAAAGTCTTCGTCGAGTTCGAGCTCCGCGGCGCGCTCGACGGCCTCACCGGCCGCATGCCGCTCCTCGAGCGAGCCGAGCATCGCTTCCGTGTACGCATGCAGCACCGCGTGGCTGCGGGCGCGCTGCATCGGCCTGAGCGCCAGATAACGCGCCAGCGCGGCCGGCACGATGCGGATGTCGAGCGTCATCCGCTTCGGCGTCGAGCCGAAACGCATCGCGAGCCATTGCACGGACAGGAACCGTCCGCGTTCGTCGCTGCTTTCGGCAAAGCGCGTCTGCTCCGGAAAGAGATCGCAGATCACGCGTGCGAGCGCATCGAATTCGGCGCTCTGACATTCGATCAGATAGTCGTCCATTCCGTCCTCCCGTCAGGCCGCCGCGCGCGGCGACCGGCACGTCTTCACCAGCACGGCGACCAGGATCGCTGCCAGCACGAAATACCCGGCCTCGAGCGATCCGGCCGGCAGCACGCGCACCTGGTACAGCAGCGCCGGCGCGGCCGCCAGCGCATGCAGCACGATCGCGAGCGGCAGCACGCCCGCGCGGCCGGCACGCACGCCGCGCCAGACCAGCACCGACAGCGCGAGCTGCACCGCGAACGCCGCGCAGCGCTCGATCAGCAATAGCAGGATCGACTGTGCCGACAGCGTCGCCAGCATCACATGCAGCCGCACGACGGTATCGCCCGGCAGATCCGCGAGCTGCGTCTCGAGCTGCCCGCGGCTCGCGAGCCACGCGAGATACGACCACTGGCCCCACACGAGCACGCCGACGAACCAGGCCTCGGCACCGGCATGACCGATCCCGTAGCCGATGCCGCGCCCGTCGCCGTTGGACGCGCCGTAGCGGCGGTTCAGGAAGCGCATCCCGAGATAGCGGCCGGCTTCCTCGAACACGGCGGTCGCGAGCGCGCTGTATGCGACGAACGCGAGCGGCTGCGTGAGCCAGCCGCCGGCGGGCGTCTGGCTCAGCACGAGGCCATGGAACGCGCGTTCGACGATCATCGCGAACAGCGTGAAGACGGCGACGCCGACGATCGCGTCGCGGCGGTCGAGCGCAAGCGGCTTGCGCAGGGTACGGAAGAGAACGAACGGCAGTAGCGCGATGATCAGCGTGGCGGCGATCAGCACCGCCAGCGTGACGGGGGCGACAGTCATGAATTTCCTTGTTCGGGGCAGCGCACCTGACGCGCTGCGTGCCCCGAATGATACTCAGCTTGCGGTCGACGCGCGCGCGATCAGCTCGCCCGGCAGCAACGCGACGCGCACGTCGCCGGCCGCGCCATCGATGCGCTCGTGCACGAATTCGACGGCCTTGTAGCCGATCTCGTAGGTCGGCTGGCGAATCGTCGTGATGCCGATCAGTTCGGCCCACTCCGGATCGTCGATCGACAGCAGCGCGGCCCTTTCCTGCCACGCGGCGCCGAAACGCGCGCGCAGGTGGCGCGCGATCGCGAGCGCGACCGGCGCGTTCGCGGCGAACAGCGCGGCACGCACGCCACGCCGCGTCGCGTCGTCGATGCGCGCGTCGAGGTCGGCGAGCGCCGCCGCGGCCACGGCGGGCTCGTTCAGGTCGAGCACGACCGTCGGCGGCACCGGCAGCCCGCGCGCACCGAGCGCCGCGCGGAACGCGGCCTCGCGCAGGCGCCGCGAGCTGACGTGCTCGAACGGCTGCACGACGAAATGGATCGCATCGAAGCCGTGCGCGATCAGGTGCGCGAGCGCCGTCTCGATCGCATCGGTATTGTCGAGCCCGATCAGGTCGGCCTCGAAACCCTCGACCGTGCGGTCGACGAGCACGGCCGGGATGCCGCCGCCGCGCAGCGGGCGCAGCACGTCTTCCTCGGCGCCGAGCGCATTGACGATCAGCCCTTCGACCCGGTAGGTCGTGAGCAGCTGCAGGAAGCGCCGCTCCATCTCGACCTCGTTGGCCGCGTGACAGATGAGCGGCATGTAGCCGAGCGCGTGGCACGCGGCCTCGACGCCCTGCAGCACTTCGACGGTATACGGATTGGTCAGGTCGGCCGCGAGCATGCCGAGCAGCCGGTTGCGGCCGCGCTTCAGCCCGCGCGCCATCTGGTTCGGCCGGTAGTTGAGGCGCGCGATCGCCGTCTCGATCCGCTGGCGCAGATCGGCGGACAGCACGTGCGTCTCGCCGTTCAGATAGCGCGAAACGCTGGTCTTGCCCGTGCCGGCTTCGCGTGCGACGTCACTGATCGTCGCCGGACGCTGCGTGGAAGGTTGCGAATCGCTCAAGTCGTGCCTCGCGACGTACGATCCGCGCCGCTTCGTGTGCGAACGGACCTTTGTTGTTGGATACGAAAGCCACCCGGCGGACGCCGCCGCCCCCCTTGCTTCGCGGTCGGCCGAAGCCGGCGCGTTCGCACCCGCTCCGGTCACCTGAAACGTACGGCGATCGGCCGCACCGGACCTGGCACGGATGTCCGTCGCCGGACGCCGCCGGCCGCGTGGCCGGGGCGTCGATGCGACAAGCGGGCGATCATAACGCAGCCTGCCCTCCCGCACCAAGACCGTCGCCTCTAACGCCGCCGGCCCCGCCGGCTGACCGCCGCCGCTCAGGCGCGTGCGAGCGCGTCGGGATTGACGAGGTTCGTGCGCAGCGTGCCGGCCAGCGCGCCGACCAGGTTTTCCGCGGCGCAGCGCGCCATCGCATGGCGCGTCTCGTGCGTCGCCGAGCCGATATGCGGCAGCGCGACGACGTTGCTCATCCGCAGCAGCGGCGAATCCGCCGGCAACGGCTCCTTTTCGAACACGTCGAGCCCCGCGCCGCGGATCGTGCCCGCGCACAGCGCGTCGATCAGCGCGGCCTCGTCGACCACCGGCCCGCGCGACGCGTTGATCAGGATCGCGCCGCGCTTCATCTTCGCGAATTCGGCCGCACCGATCAGGTGATGCGTTTCCGGCGACAGCGGCACCTGCACGCACACGAAGTCCGACTGCGCGAGCAGTTCGTCGAGCGTCACGCGCCGCGCGCCGTACTGCGTCTCGGCTTCGGCGTGCGCGGAACGGTTCGTGTACAGCACCTGCATCCGGAAGCCGAGCGCCGCGCGGCGCGCGACCGCGCCGCCGATCCGCCCGAGCCCGACGATGCCGAGCGTCTTGCCCTGCACGTCGGTGCCGTACAGATCGGGACCGATGCTGCGATGCCAGTGGCCGGCCTTCACCCACTCCGCCAGTTCGACCACGCGCCGCGCGGACGCGAGGATCAGCGAGAACACGGTGTCGGCGGTCGATTCGGTCAGCACGTCGGGGGTATGCGCGAGCACGATCCCGCGCCGCGTGAGATCCGCGACGTCGAAGTTGTCGTAGCCGACCGAGATCGTCGACCAGGCCTTCAGCCGCGGCGCGCGATCGAGCATCCGCGGCGTGACCTTCAGGCTCGCGCCGATCGCGCCGTCCGCGTCGCCGAGGGCGTCGGCGAGCGCGTCGGCGCCGTCGGCCTGCACGACGTCCGCCTGCTCGCGCAGGTACGCGAGAACGTCATCGGGCAGCGGCTTGTACGCGACGATACGAGGCTTCATCGTTTTCATTTTCCTTGCAGCGGCGTCGCGAGCGGGTGCGCATCGCGCGCCTGGGGTTTGACGGACAGCGTGAGGACCACCGCCGCGACGAGCGCGGCGCTCATGAACGCATACGATGCGACGGGCGACCCGGTCGCACCGTTCAGGTAGCCGACGAAATACGAGCCGACGAACGAGCCGAGCGCGCCCATGCTGTTGATCAGCGCCATCGCCCCGCCGGCGACGCTCTTCGGCAGCAGCTCCGGCACGATCGCGAAGAACGGGCCGTACGGCGCATACATCGCGGCGCCCGCGACGACCAGCAGCGCGTACGAGATCCAGAAATGCGACGAGCCGAGCGCATACGACGCGGCGAACGCGGCCGCGCCGACCAGCAGGAACGGCCACACGAAGCCGCGGCGCGAGCCGACCTTGTCGGACGCCCACGACGCGGCCAGCATCGCGATCGTCGCCGCGAGGTACGGCAGCGCCGACAGCCAGCCGGTCGCCACCATCCCGAGCTCGGAGCCGTTCTTGACGATCGACGGCAGCCACAGCACGAAGCCGTACACGCCGATGCTCCAGCAGAAGTACTGCGCGCACAGCTTGATCACCGCCGGCGAACGGAACGCCTCGCCGTAGTTGCGCACGGGCTTGATCGTCGCCTGTTCGGCCACGAGCGCGGCATCGAGGTCGCGCTTTTCCTGCGCGGTGAGCCACGGCGAATCGGCCGGCTTGTCCTGCACGAGGAACCACCAGCACACGGCCCAGATCACGGCCGGCACGCCTTCGGCGATGAACATGTGGCGCCAGCCGAATTCGTGCACGAGATAGCCCGACACGATCGACATCCACAGCACGGTGACCGGGTTGCCGAGGATCAGGAACGTGTTCGCGCGCGAACGCTCGTTCTTCGTGAACCAGTTGCTGATGTAGATCAGCATCGCCGGCATCACGGCCGCCTCGACCACGCCGAGCACGAAGCGGATCGCCATCAGCGACGGGATGTTGGTGACGACGCCCGTGAGCGCCGCGCATGCGCCCCACAGCACGAGGCTGACGAACACGAGCTTCTTGACGCTGCGGCGCTCCGCATAGATCGCGCCGGGAATCTGGAAGAAGAAGTAGCCGAGGAAGAACAGCGCGCCGATCAGCGACGACAGGCCCTTGCTGATCCCGAGATCCTGGTTGATGCCGGCCGCGGCCGCGAACCCGTAGTTCGCGCGGTCGAGGTAGGCAAGGCTGTAGGTGATGAAGACGATCGGCATGATCGTCCACCAGCGTCGTGCTGCGAGATTGGCTGCCATCAGAGTGTCTCCTTGGTAGACCGGCATCGACGAATCGTTGCGCCGTCCGGCCTCATGCAAAACCGTGCGCGAAGCACGAAATGGGTCCGCGGATTGTGCCGTGTCCGGCCTCTCATTGCGCGGTGACGGTTTCCTCCAGGCGATCGGCGCGATTGCTGACGTTTTCGAGCCGATCGAGCGCTGCACGGGTCGGCAAGCCTTCCGAATCGCCGATCACCTGGATCGCGAGCGCCCCGATGCGATTGCCGCGCACGACCGCCTGCTCGACGGACCGGCCTTCCAGCAGCGCGCTCACCACGCCGACCGCGAAGCCGTCGCCGGCACCGACCGTGTCGACCACGTTCGCGACGCGCTCGCCGGCGACCGTGCCCTCGCGGCCTTCGGCCGTGCGGAAGTACGCGCCCTCGGCGCCCAGCTTGATCACCACGCCGCGCGCACCTCGTGCCAGGTAGAAGCCCGCGATGTCGGCCGGCGTGTCGTGCCCGGTGAGCTGCCGCCCTTCGGCGAGGCCCGGCAGCACCCAGTCCGCAAGCGTCGCGAGCGCGTTCAGCGTCTTCGCCATCACGTCGGCGGACGGCCACAGCGTCGGGCGCAGGTTCGGATCGAACGAAATCGTCTTGCCGGCCGCGCGCATCTCGCGTGCCAGCTGGAACGCGAGTTCGCACGACGTCGCGGAGAGCGCCGGCGCGACGCCCGTCAAATGCAGGTGCCGTGCGCCGAGCACGTAGTCGGCCACGTAGTCGTCGCACGACAGGTGGCTCGCGGCCGAGCCCTTGCGGAAGTACTCGACGGTCGGGTCGCTGCCGTCGTCGTTGCGCGACTTCAGCTGGAAGCCGGTCGGATAGCGCGGATCGACGGTCACGCACGACGCGTCGATGCCTTCGCGCGCGAGCGTGTCGAGCACGTAGCCGCCGAACGAATCGCGGCCCACCCGGCTCATCCAGCCGACCCGGAAGCCGAGCCGCGACAGGCCGATCGCGACGTTCAGGTCCGCGCCCGCGATCCGCTTCGTGAATTGTTGCGCATGCGCGAGATGGCCGGGCTCGGCGGCGACGAACATCGCCATCGCTTCGCCGTAGGTCACGACATCGAGTGCTGCTTTCATGAGTGAATCCTCCTATCCTTCCGGCGTCACACGGCGGCGAGCCACGCGACGCGCCGGCCGGCATCGCCCGCCAGGTCGGCCGCATCGAACGGAAACTCGATACCGCGCGGCGCCGCGAGCGGCAAGGCCGCGAGCACGCCCGTGACGTGCGGATCGCCCGGCGCCGGCGCCACCGCGAAACGGCGCGCGCCCTCGCCGGCAACTGCCTTGCAATGAATGTATTCCACGTGCGGCGCGAGCGCCTCGGCGCACGCGAGCGGCGCTTCGCCCGGCCACTGCCAGTTGCCGATGTCGAACGTCATGCCGAGCGCGCCCGGCACGCCCGCCGCGGTCAGCGCATCGAACAGCCCGCGGAACTGCGCGAGCGCGCCGCCCACCGGTAGCTGGCCGTTCTCGACCACCACGCGGGTCCGCGCGCCGCGCGACAGCGCGACGATCTCGGCGGCATGCGCGTCGCCGGCGAAGCCGCCGAGCTGGAACTTGACGAGGCGTGCGCCGAGCGCGTCGGCTTCCACGAGCGTGTCGCGCAGCGCATCGGCATCGAGCGCGCCGGTTTCCGTGTACAACGTGGCCGGCGTCGAATAGACCGACCACAACCCGTGCGCGGCGAGTGCGGTGCCGAGCGCGGCCAGCGCGCCGGGCGTCGCGTCGTCGTCCGATGCGAACAGCTCGCGCCGCACCTCGAAGCCGGTCGCGCCGGATGCCGCCGCGGTCGCGATGAATGCACGGTGGCCCTCCTGACGCACGCGGTCCATCCCGAATGCGCTCGCCACGATCACGATGTCTGTCATTTCTGCCCTTTTTCCCCGGAATGGAACCGGTTCCATTTGCTTGAGACGGATGGTGCGCTTCGCTCCTGGTGCGCGCCATAGAGGAAATCCCTAGGGCCGGCCACCGTGCGAACGTGTGCCTGCGCACGCGCATCCGGCGCGCCCGGACCGGCTTCGGCCGCCTATCCGGCGTCGTGCGCGAGGCTCATCTCGAGGAACTGGGCGGCCACGCGCGACGGCGCGGCGCCGTGCGGCACCAGGATCGAGAAATGGCGCGTGAGCGGCGCGGGGGCCAGCGAGCGCGGCACGAGCGCCGCATCCTCGTGACGCAGCGACATCGCGGACACGAAGCCGACGCCCATCCCCGCGCGCACGGCCTCCTTCACGGCCTCGACGCCCGCGATCTCGAACGCGACGCGCATCGGCGCGCTGCCATGCGCGAACGCGCGTTCGACGAGCTGCCGCACGGCGGAGCCCTCCTCGCGCAGCACGAGCGGATGCGCGGCGAGCGCGTCGAGCGTGACGCCGGCTTCGTGCTCGGGTGCGGCAAGCGGATGTCCGGCCGGCACGACCGCGACGATCTCGTCCTCGTGCCACGGATGCACGGCGGTGCCGGGCGGCAGCGCCTCGCCGGGCGGCCCCTCGATCATCGCGATGTCGAGCGACGCCAGCGCGCCAACCACGTCGGCCGTGTTGCCGCTCATCGTATGGATCGCCACCCGCGGCACGCGCGGCTGGAACGCCGCGATCAGGTACGGCAGCAGGTAGCTGGCCGGCGTCGTGCTCGCGCCGATCCGCAGCGTGCCGGCGTCGAGCCCGCGCACCGCATCGCGAAACGCGCGCGCCTGCGCGAACGTGTCGCGCTGCGCCTTCGCGTACTGCGCGAGCTGCTCGCCGACCGGCGTCAGGCGGATGCCGCGGCCGTCGCGCTGGTACAGCGGCTCGCCGAACTCGTCCTGCAGCAGGCGCAGCTGGCCCGACACGGCCGGCTGCGACAGATGCAGCGCCACGGCAGCGCGGCTGATGTTCAGATGTTCGGCGACGGCCGCGAACGTTATCAGTTGATCCGGGGTCATGGGGACGAATTATCGGCTTTCCGGATAGTTTACGTCACAAATCACAATTTTTCATATCGATATAACCAAATTAGGATTAAGCCATCGCAACCCGTTTGATCACGGTGCCCCATGTCCACTGCCCCGACTCCCCATCTCAGCCACGCCGCGCCGTCGATGCGCGGCCAGTTGAACGGCGTGCTGTTCGTCGCGCTGTTCGCCGCCGCCGTCACCAGCCTGTCGCAACTGCCGGCGATCGCCGGGCTCGGCCTGTCGCCACTGATCGTCGGCATCGTCGCGGGCGCGCTGTACGGCAACGCGCTGCGCGACGGCATGCCCGCGAGCTGGGCGGCCGGTGTCAACTTTTCCGCGCGCAAGCTGCTGCGCATCGCGGTCGCGTTCTTCGGCCTGCGCGTGAGCCTGCAGGAAATCGCGCAGGTCGGCCTGCCGGGCCTGACGGTGTCGGTGCTGGTCGTCGTCAGCACGCTCGTGATCGGCACCTGGGTCGGCATGAAGGTGATGAAGCTCGATCGCGACGCGGCGCTCCTGACCGCCGCCGGCAGCGCGATCTGCGGCGCGGCCGCCGTGCTCGCGTTCGAGTCGACGCTGCAGTCGAAGCCGCACCAGAGCGCGATGGCCGTGGGCAGCGTGGTGCTGTTCGGCACGCTGTCGATGTTCCTCTACCCGCTCGCGTATCACGCCGGCCTGCTCGATCTCGATCCGGCCGGTCTCGGCCTGTTCTTCGGCGGCACGATCCACGAGGTCGCGCAGGTGGTCGGCGCGGCGAGCGACATCAGCCCGCAGGTCACGCACGTCGCGACCATCGTGAAGATGACCCGCGTGATGCTGCTGGTGCCGGTGCTGCTCACGCTCGGCTGGTGGCTCGCCCGCTCCGCACGCTCGGCCGATGCGACCGCCGGCGGCGCGCAGGGCAAGCGCAAGGTGGCGGTGCCGTGGTTCGCGCTCGGCTTCCTCGGCTTCGTGATCGTCAATTCGCTGAACGTGCTGCCCGCCGACGTCACGCACACGCTGAACGTGCTCGACACCTTCGCGCTGACGATGGCGATGACCGCGCTCGGCATCGAAACCCGAGTGTCGCAGATCCGCGAGGCCGGCCCGCGCGCCCTGACCACCGGCCTGATCCTGTACGTCTGGCTGATCGCCGGCGGCTACGGGATCACCTGGGCCGTGCAGCACTGGCTTGGCTGAGCCGCGCATCCACGCCGCGACACGCGCCGCGCCCGACGGGAAGGTCCCGCGGGCGCGGCGCAGTGCTATGCTTCGCGTCGTTTTCCTTCGTCCTCTCCATCACCCTCTTTCAGCCGTGCTCTCGTTCCTGCTGAAGCTGCGCACTCGCGCCCAGACGCTGTTCCGCCTGTCGGACGCCCATACGATGCTGATCTGGTCGGCCGTCGTCGGCGTCGGCGGCGCCTTCGCCACCATGGCGTTCCGCGAAGGCATCGACCTGATGCAGCACCTGATCTCCGGACACAGCGGCAGCTTCGTGCAGATGGCGAAAAGCCTGCCGTGGTACGTGCGCTTCTGGATGCCGGCCGCGGGCGGCTTCCTGGCCGGCTGCGTGCTGTTGCTCGCGACGCGCGGCGACAGGAAGTCCGGCAAGACCGACTACATGGAAGCGGTCGCGCTCGGCGACGGCGTCGTACCGGTACGGCAGAGCCTGTGGCGCAGCGTGTCGTCGCTGCTGACGATCGGCAGCGGCGGCTCGATCGGCCGCGAAGGCCCGATGGTGCAGCTCGCGGCGCTGGCCGCGTCGCTGGTCGGCCGCTTCGTACACTTCGACCCGCCGCGCCTGCGCCTGCTCGTCGCGTGCGGCGCGGCGGCCGGCATCACGTCCGCGTACAACGCGCCGATCGCCGGCGCGTTCTTCGTGTCCGAAATCGTGCTCGGCACGATCGCGATGGAGAGCTTCGGGCCAATGGTCGTCGCGTCCGTCGTCGCGAACATCGTGATGCGTGAATTCGCCGGCTACCGGCCGCCGTACGAGATGCCGGTGTTCCCGGCCGTCACGGGCCCCGAGGTATTGCTGTTCGTCGTGCTCGGCGCGCTGTGCGGCGTGCTCGCGCCGCAGTTCCTGCACCTGCTCGACGCATCGAAGAACCAGTTCAAGCGGCTGCCCGCGCCGCTGCCGGTGCGGCTCGCGCTCGGCGGCCTCGTGGTCGGCGTGATCTCGGTGTGGATTCCCGACGTGTGGGGCAACGGCTACAGCGTCGTGAACCAGATCCTGCATGCGCCGTGGACCTGGCAGGCGCTCATCGCGGTGCTGGTGTTCAAGGTGATCGCGACCGCCGCGACCGCAGGCTCCGGCGCGGTCGGCGGCGTGTTCACGCCGACGCTGTTCGTCGGCGCCGTGTTCGGCTCGCTGTTCGGGCTCGCGATGAACGCGCTGTGGCCCGGCCACACGTCCGCGTACTTCGCGTATGCGATGGTCGGGATGGGTGCGTTCATGGCCGGCGCGACGCAGGCGCCGCTGATGGCGATCCTGATGATCTTCGAGATGACGCTGAGCTACCAGGTCGTGCTGCCGCTGCTGGTGTCGTGCGTGTTCGCGTATTTCGTCGCGCGCGCGACCGGCACGACGTCGATGTACGAGATCACGCTGCACCATCATCAGGACGCACAAGAACGGCTGCGGCTGCGCACCACCCAGATGCGCGAGCTGATCCAGCCCGCGCAGACGGTCGTGCCGCTCACCGCGAGCGTCGCCGACATGACGCGCGTGTTTCTCGAGTATCCGGTGAAGTATCTGTACGTGACCGACGACGCGGGGCGCTTCCGCGGCGCGGTGGCCTTGAAGGACATCACGTCCGACCTGCTCGACAAGCGCGACACGACCGACAGGACGGCCGCGCATTACGTGCATACGCCGTTTCCGCTGCTCACGCCGGACATGCCGCTCGCGACCGCGCTCGAACGCTTCATGGCGTTCCAGGGCGAACGGCTGCCGGTGATCGAAAGCGAAGCCGAGCCGACGCTCGCGGGCGTCGTCTACAAGACGTCGTTGCTCGACGCGTACCGGCGGATGACCGGCGAGCGGTGACCTACCCGGGGCGCGGCGCCCGGTGCGGCTGGCGCCGCATCCTCGACCGCCGCTCCGCGCGCCGGATCGTTCAGTCCGGCGCGCGCCCCAGCACGACCCGTGCGAAGAACCCCGCGAGCACCGATTCGGCCACGTCGGCCGACACGTGCTGCGGATCGGCCGTGTAGTACGACTGCACGCCGTCGCACAGGCACATCAGCCCGAACGCGAGCGTCTCGGCCGGCAACAGCAGCGGCGTGCCCGCGCGCTCGGCGAAGCGCTGGATGAATTCGGCCATCTGCAGCCGCTTGCCGTGCAGGAACTGGTTGAAGCGCACGCGAAACTTCGCGTCGCGCGCGGCCTGCAGCTTCGCCTCGCCCCACAGCAGCGAATACTCGTCGTCGCGAAACAGTGTCCGGAAGTACGCGAGCGCCATCGACTCCATCTGCTCGCGCGGCCCGCCTTCCTCGAAGATCGCCTCGAAATCGGCCTGCACCGAATCATGGTCGCGCTCGAGCAGCTCGAGCAGCAGCTCCGACTTGCTGCGGAAATTCGAGTAGAACGCGCCGCGCGTGTAGCCCGCCGCCGCCGCGATGTCCTCGACGCTCGCGGCGACATAGCCTTTCTTCAGAAAAATCCGGTGTGCGGCATTCAGCAGACGTTCGCGCGTCTGGTCCCTGCTTTGCTCGCGAGTTAAGCGCTGTGGTTTCATGGCGCGCAGTCTAGCACCATCCGGCTTTCAGATTCATCTTTGCATTCAGATACAGGTGTGTATTAGAATCCGCCACAGTTTCCGAACGACCTCGTTCGGCTCTGTTCGTGCGCGCCGCGGCCGGCGCCACTCGGGGCAAGCGCCCACCGCGCTTGCCGGCTTCGTTCCGCTCTCACCTCATCTGGGGGTTTCGTGAATCGCTCCGGTTCCCGCGCCGTGCTGCTGATCGGCACCGCGCTCGTCCTCGCCGCCTGTCACCCGAAGGAAGCCGCGCCGCCCGCGCCGCGCCCGGTCGTCGCGCTGCCCGCGCACGCCGACGGTGCCGCGGCCGCAGCTACGCTGCCCGGCGAGATCCAGCCACGTTATGCGACGCCACTGTCGTTCCGCATCGCGGGCAAGATCGTCGAGCGCAAGGTGCGGCTCGGCGATACCGTCAAGGCCGGCCAGGTCGTCGCGCTGCTCGATCCGTCCGACGTCGAGAAGAACGCGGCGAGCGCGCAGGCGCAGCTCGATGCCGCGTCGCACAGCCTCGCGTTCGCGAAGCAGCAGCTCGACCGCGATCGTGCGCAGGCGCGCGAGAACCTGATCGCGACCGCACAGCTCGAACAGACCGAGAACAGCTACACGTCGGCCCTCGCGCAGCGCGACCAGGCGCAACAGCAGCTCGCGCTCGCGAAGAACCAGCTCCGCTATGCGACGCTCGTCGCCGATCACGCGGGCACCATCACCGCCGAACAGGCCGACACCGGCCAGAACGTATCGGCCGGCCAGGCCGTCTACCAGCTCGCGTGGTCGGGCGACGTCGATGTCGTCAGCGACGTGCCCGAGGCCGCGCTCGCATCGCTTGCGCCCGGTCACACGGCGAGCGTCACGCTGCCGTCGCTGCCGGGCCGCCAGTTCGCCGCGAAGGTGCGCGAAATCGCACCGTCCGCCGATCCGCAAAGCCGCACCTATCGCGTGAAGCTCACGCTCGCCGCACCCGATCCGGCCGTGCGCCTCGGGATGACCGCGAACGTCGCGTTCGACGGCGCGCCGGTTGCCGGCAACGCGCCGAGCATCACGCTGCCCGCGACCGCGCTGTTCCACGACGGCCCGCATCCGGCCCTGTGGGTCGTACGTACGAAGGACGACACGCTCGAACTGCGCCGCGTCGACGTCGCCCGCTTCAACGAGCGCACCGTTACCGTGTCGCACGGGCTGCAGCCGGGCGAGCGCATCGTGCTGCAAGGCGTGCATACGGTCAGCGCGGGCGAGAAGGTGCGGCCGGTCGCGCCGCTGCATCCGGAGGACTTCGCGTCATGAGCGGCCCCCGCGAAGAAGGCCGGTTCAACCTGTCGGCATGGGCGCTGCGCCACCAGGCGCTGGTCGTCTACCTGATCGCGCTCGCGACGCTCGCGGGCATCCTCGCGTACACGCGGCTCGCGCAATCCGAAGACCCGCCGTTCACGTTCCGCGTGATGGTGATCCGCACGTTCTGGCCCGGCGCGAGCGCGCGGCAGGTGCAGGAACAGGTGACCGACCGGATCGGCCGCAAGCTGCAGGAAACGCCGGCCATCGACTTCCTGCGCAGCTATTCGCGGCCCGGCGAATCGCTGCTTTTCTTCACGATGAAGGACTCGGCACCCGTGAAGGACGTGCCCGAGACCTGGTATCAGATCCGCAAGAAGATCGGCGACATCGGCTATACGTTGCCGCCCGGCGTGCAGGGACCGTTCTTCAACGACGAGTTCGGCGACGTCTACACCAACATCTGGACGCTCGAAGGCGACGGCTTCACGCCCGCGCAACTCCACGACTATGCGGACCAGCTGCGCACCGTGCTGCTGCGCGTGCCGGGCGTCGGCAAGGTCGACTACTTCGGCGATCCCGACCAGCGGATCTTCATCGAAGTGAACAACGCGCAGCTCACGCGCCTCGGCATCTCGCCGCAGCAGCTCGGGCAGGCGATCAACGCGCAGAACGACATCTCGTCGGCCGGCGTGCTGACCACCGCCGACGATCGCGTGTTCGTGCGGCCGAGCGGCCAGTTCAGCAACGTCGCCGCGATCGCCGACACGCTGATCCGCATCAACGGCCGCACGTTCCGGCTCGGCGACCTCGCCACCGTGAAGCGCGGCTACGACGATCCGACCGTCACGCAGATGCGCACGGCCGGTCCAGGCGCGAACGGTCATGCGGTGCTCGGCGTTGGCGTGACGATGCAGCCGGGCGGCGACGTGATCCGGCTCGGCAAGGCGCTCGACGCCGAATCGAAAAATCTGCAGGCGCAGTTGCCGGCCGGCCTCAAGCTGACGCTGGTGTCGAGCATGCCGCATGCGGTGTCGCATTCGGTCGACGACTTCCTCGAGGCCGTCGCCGAAGCCGTCGCGATCGTGCTGGTCGTGAGCCTGGTGTCGCTCGGGCTGCGCACCGGGATGGTCGTCGTGATCTCGATTCCGGTCGTACTCGCGGTCACGGCGCTGTTCATGTACCTGTTCGACATCGGGCTGCACAAGGTGTCGCTCGGGACGCTCGTGCTCGCGCTCGGACTGCTCGTCGACGACGCGATCATCGCGGTCGAGATGATGGCCGTGAAGCTCGAGCAGGGCTACAGCCGCGCGCGCGCCGCCGCGTTCGCGTACACGAGCACCGCGTTCCCGATGCTGACGGGCACGCTCGTCACGGTGTCGGGCTTCCTGCCGATCGCGCTCGCGAAATCGAGCACCGGCGAGTACACACGCTCGATCTTCGAGGTGTCGGCGATCGCGCTGATCGCGTCGTGGTTCGCGGCCGTCGTGCTGATCCCGCTGCTCGGCTATCACCTGCTCCCCGAACGCAAGAAGCACGCGCACGAAGCACACCTGCCGGACGATCACGAGCACGACATCTATGACACGCGCTTCTACACGCGGCTGCGCGGGTGGATCGACTGGTGCATCGAGCGGCGCTTCGTCGTGCTGCTGATCACCGGCGCCCTCTTCGTCGTCGCGCTGATGGGCTTCTCGCTCGTGCCGCAGCAGTTCTTCCCGAGCTCCGACCGCCCCGAACTGCTGGTCGACCTGCGGCTGCCCGAAGGCGCGTCGTTCGCGGCGACGCTGCGCGAGACCGAACGCCTCGAGAAGGTGCTCGACAAGCGGCCCGAGATCGATCATTCGGTGAGCTTCGTCGGCAGCGGCGCGCCGCGCTTCTACCTGCCGCTCGACCAGCAGCTGCAGTTGCCGAACTTCGCGCAGTTCGTCGTCACCGCGAAATCGGTCGAGGATCGCGAGAAGCTCGCGGCCTGGCTCGAAACCACGCTGCGCGACCGGTTCCCGGCCGTGCGCTGGCGCCTGTCGCGGCTCGAGAACGGGCCGCCCGTCGGCTACCCCGTGCAGTTCCGCGTGAGCGGCGACGACATCGCGACGGTACGCTCGATCGCAGAGAAAGTCGCGGCGACGATGCGCGGCGACGCGCGCACGGTGAATGTGCAGTTCGACTGGGACGAGCCGGCCGAGCGCTCGGTGCGCTTCGAACTCGACCAGAAGAAGGCGCGCGAGCTGAACGTCACGTCGCAGGACGTGTCGAGCTTCCTCGCGATGACGCTGTCCGGCACGACCGTCACGCAATACCGCGAACGCGACAAGCTGATCGCGGTCGACCTGCGCGCGCCGCGTCCCGATCGCGTCGATCCCGCGAAGCTCGCGGGCCTCGCGATGCCGACCGCGAACGGCCCCGTGCCGCTCGGTTCGCTCGGCCGCTTCACGCCGACGCTCGAATACGGTGTGGTGTGGGAGCGCGATCGCCAGCCGACCATCACCGTGCAGTCCGACGTGCGCGCCGGCGCCCAGGGCATCGACGTCACGCATGCGATCGACGGCAAGCTGAATGCGTTGCGCGCACAACTGCCGGTCGGCTACCAGATCAACATCGGCGGGTCGGTCGAGGAAAGCGCGAAGGCGCAGGCGTCGATCAACGCGCAGATGCCGCTGATGGCGATCGCCGTGTTCACGCTGCTGATGATCCAGCTGCAGAGCTTCTCGCGCGTGCTGATGGTCGTGCTCACGGCCCCGCTCGGGCTGATCGGCGTGGTCGGCACGCTGCTGCTGTTCGGCCAGCCGTTCGGCTTCGTCGCGATGCTCGGTGTGATCGCGATGTTCGGGATCATCATGCGCAACTCGGTGATCCTGGTCGACCAGATCGAGCAGGACATCGCGGCCGGCCACGGACGCTTCGACGCGATCGTCGGCGCGACCGTGCGGCGCTTCCGTCCGATCACGCTGACGGCCGCGGCCGCCGTGCTCGCGCTGATCCCGCTGTTGCGCTCGAACTTCTTCGGACCGATGGCGACCGCGCTGATGGGCGGGATCACGAGCGCGACCGTGCTGACGCTGTTCTATCTGCCCGCGTTGTACGCCGCGTGGTTCCGCGTGAAGCGCGACGAACGCGACCCGCGCGAGCCACACGACGGCGCGCCGTCGGGAGCCTGATCATGAAACTGTCGTTGAACCTGAAAACCCAAGCCGTACGCGGGCTCGCGGCCGCGAGCCTCGCCGGCCCCCTCGCCGGCTGCGCGTGGTTCGCGCCGAGCGGAGAGCCGCCCGCGATGCCGTCGCCCGCGCATTACGGCGCCGCGCCGCAGGTGCAGCAGACCGTCCTTGCGCAAGGCGTCGCGCAGCACTTCGAGGTCGGCGCGCAGCCGGTGCCCGACTGGTGGAAGCAGTACCGCTCCGACGCGCTGAATGCGCTGGTCGACGAAGGGCTGCACAACAGCCCGACGCTCAGTGCCGCATCGCATTCGCTCGATGCCGCGCGCGAGCAGCTGCGCGGGCAGATCGGCAGCTCGATGCTGCCGTCGATCGACGCGGGCGGCCAGGCCTCGCGCCAGCGTGCGCTCGGCGTGCCGATCCCCGCGCTCGGCGCGCCGACGCTGCTGTACGACACGTTCGTCGGGCAACTGCAGGCGAGTTATACGGTCGACCTGTTCGGCGTGTCGCGCTTCGCGAACCGCGCGCTCGCGAAACGCGTCGACGTCAGCGCGTTCCAGCTCGAATCGGCGCGCCGCGCACTCGCCGCGAACATCGTCATCGCGTCGATCACCGTGTCGGTGCTCAACGCGCAGATCGACACCACCGAACGGCTCGTCGCGCTCGCGAACGACCAGGCACACGACGCCGAGCGCCGCTACGCGCTCGGCTCGGCATCGCGCAGCGATGCGCTGAACGCGCGGCAAAGCGCCGACACCTTCGCCGCGAGCCTGCCCGCGCTGCGCCAGCAGCGCGACGCGGCGCGCCATGCGCTGGCCGTGCTGGTCGGCCGCACGCCCGACCGGCCGCCCGCCGACCTGACGCTCGCCGACCTGCACCTGCCCGCGCAGGTGCCGGTGATCGTGCCGTCGGAGCTGCTGCAAAGCCGCCCCGACATCCAGGCCGCCGACGCGGGGCTGAAGGCGGCCGCCGCCGAAGTCGGCGTCGCGACCGCGCAGCTGTTCCCGCAGCTGTCGCTGTCGGCGGCGATGGGCAAAGGCGGGTTCAGCTGGCCGACGATGCTGTCGGGCGCCGGCGCGATCTGGAACGTCGGTGCGTCGCTGAGCCAGCCGCTGTTCCACGGCGGCGCGCTGCTCGCGCAGCGCCGTGCGGCGAAGGCGACCTACGAGGCCGCGGTCGACCAGTACAAGCAGGCCGTGCTGAGCGCGTTCCAGAACGTCGCCGATTCGCTCGCCGCGCTCGAGCACGACGCGGAAGCGCTCGATGCGTCGTCCCGCGCGGCGCTGTCCGCGCGCGGCGCCTACGACGACGCGGCGGCTCGCGTGCGGCTCGGCGCGCTGCCGCCGTCGGCCGCGCGCGCGAGCGAGCTGCAGTACCGCAACGCACGGCTCGACGAGATCCGCGCGACCGGCGCACGCTTCGCGGATACCGCGCGGCTCTATCAGGCGATGGGTACGCCGCCGGTCGACCCGGCCAGCAACGCCGCGAAGGCAGCGAACGCAGCGAAAGCCGACACGGCCGGCCACACCGGCAACGCGGATCAAGACGCCCCCGCCGCCCAGGCCCGCGCGGCCACGCCCGACGCGCCGCCGTCACCGCAATAACGCGCCCCATGCGTGGAGTACACGGCGCGCGGGACCACCTCCGCGCGCCGATCCGCGATCTTCCGCTTGACCCTCACGTAGCGTAACGTTCCAGACTCCAGTGTGCGCACCGAACGGAGGAACGAATGCAGCTGAAAGTGGGAGAACTGGCGAAACGCAGCGGGCTGACGGTCCGCACGCTTCATCACTATCACGCGATCGGCCTGCTGACACCGTCGGCGCGTGCCGACAACGGCTACCGGCTGTACGACCGCGACGACATCGCCCGGCTCCACCAGATCCAGGCCCTGCGTCGCTTCGGACTGTCGCTCGCCGAAATCGGCGACTACCTGAACCGGCCCGGCACCCCGCTCGTCGAGCTCGTCGCGAAACAGATCGCGCTGCTCGACCATCAGCTCGCGCAGACCGCGCAGCTGCGCGAGCGGCTCGTGAACCTGCACGCGCAGCTCGCCGCGGGCGCCGAGCCGGAACTGGCCGATTGGCTCACCACACTGGAGTTGATGACCGTGTACGACAAATATTTTTCCGAGGAAGAACTCGCGAACATGCCGATGTACCGCAAGAGCCAGAACGGCGACGCGGAATGGATCGCGCTCGTCGCCGACGTGCGTGCGCTGCACGACGCGGGCGTGCCGCCCGAGGACGAACGCGTGCGCGCGCTCGCCGGCCGCTGGATGGCGCTGCTCGTGCGCGACACGAACAACGACCCGCGTCTGCTCGCGAAGCTGAACCTGATGCACGAACACGAACCGGCGATGCAGTCGAAGATCGGCATCTCGACCGCACTGCGCGACTACGTGCTGCGCGCGAGTTCCGAATCGAAGATGCGGATCTTCGAAAAGTATCTCGCACCGGACGAGATCCGCTTCATGCGGGCGCACTACGGCGAACGCGCGATGGAATGGCCGCAGCTGATGGGCGACGTGCGCAATGCGATCGATACGGGCGTGAAACCCGATTCGCCGGAAGGCCGCGCGCTCGCGCAACGCTGGCTCGAGCTGTTCCGCAGCTATGCGGGCAACGATCCGGCCACGCACGCGAAATTCCGGCATGCGTTGTTGAACGAACCCGCGCTGACGAAGGACTCATGGACCGACGATACGCTGCTCGGCTTCATCCGCGAGGCGATGGCACGGCTTGCGCCGGCGCGTTGATTGCGTGACGTCCAGGCGATGCGCGGCGGTTGCACGCGCCGCCCGGACGTACCACCGGGCCGGCCCGTATCCGGTCGCGCGTCGGCGTAGCGCTGCGTGTTCGACACCTCCGCTCACCCGCCGCGCACCCCGAGCCCGAGCGCCTTCATCCGCCGGTACAGCGTGCGCTCGCTCATCCCCAAGTGCTCGGCCAGCTGCTTGCGCGTGCCGTCGAACGTGCCGGCAATCCGCACGAGCGCCGCGTCCGACATGCCGCGCGCGTCCGCCGCACGCGCCGGTGGCGTCGCCGCGGCCGCGACCAGCTCGGCCGGCAGATGCTCGACGCGAATCGTGCCGTCGTCCGCGAACAGACACGCGCGTTCGAGCACGTTGCGCAGTTCGCGGATGTTCCCCGGCCACGCATACGCGTCGAGGCACGCGCGCGCGCGCTCGGTCAGCACGAACGGCCGGGCCGCGAACGGCCGCGCGCTCGCGTCGCCCGCACCGGCACGCGCATTCGCGATCCGCCGCAGGATCGATTCGGCCAGCAGCGCGACGTCGCCGCGCCGCTCGCGCAGCGCGGGCAGCGGAATCGGGAACGCGTTGATCCGGTAGTACAGATCCTGGCGGAACCGGCCGTCGTCGATCATCTCGCGCAGCGGCTTGTGGGTCGCCGCGACGAGCCGGAAATCCGCGCGCAGCGCCTCGACGCCGCCGACGCGCCGGAACGTCCCCGACTCGATCAGCCGCAGCAGCTTCACCTGCATCGGCAGCGGCACGTCGCCGATTTCGTCGAGAAACAGGGTGCCGCCCTGCGCGGTCTCGACGAGGCCCGGCTTGCGCTGGTTCGCGCCGGTAAACGCGCCCTTCTCGTAGCCGAACAGTTCGCTCTCGAACAGCGTCTCGGCGATGCCCGAACAGTCGACCACCACGAACGGCCCCATCGCACGCTCGCTCGCCTCGTGCAGCGCGCGCGCGAACAGCTCCTTGCCGGTGCCCGATTCGCCGAGCAGCAGCACCGGCAGCATCGACGGCGCGACGCGCTGCAACGCGCCGAGCGCCGCATTGAACGCGTCGGCGCCGCCGACGAGCCCTTCCGCGCTCGGCTGCGCCGACGCGCTGCGCACGGTCGTCAGCCGCTCGACGTATGCGATCACGTCGCCGCGCGCATCGAAGATCGGCCGCAACTCCACGTCGACGTGCTCGGGGCCGCGCGGCGTATGGTGAATGTGCAGCACGCGGTTCAGGCTGCGCGACTCGAGCGCCTGCTTCATCGGGCAATGCTCGCCCGCCTGGTCGCATGGCACGTCGTAGTGATGCGAGACCTGGAAGCAGTGCCGGCCCACGTGCTCGACCCCCGCCACACCGAACTGGCGTCGATACGCATCGTTCGCCGCGAGGATGCGGTAGTCGGGATCGACGACGATCATCGGCTGCGGATCCTGTTCGAGATACGCGACGAGCGCACGCACGTCGGGCATGACGTCGCGCGACGGCGCGGGAACGACCGGAATGGTGTCGTGCGGATTCATGGGGAGACTCGGGAACGGATGGCCGGATGGACTGCCAGGCTGACTGCCAATTCTGCCACAGCACTGCCAGACATGGCAGTCAGCATTGACGACGGCTCGTCAGCGATGCCCCCGACGCACCGCGCTCTCGCCGAAAATCCGAACCGAATCAAGTACCTGCCACGTCGCCCGGCATCGCGACGCGAATTGGCATGCTTCTTGATCATGGGATGTGCGATTGCAGATGCAGAACCCGATCGAGGACATCCCGTGAGCCATGCCCCCCTGCTGTCGGTCGAAGGCTTTTTCGACCCGGCGACCCACACCGTCAGCTACCTGTTGCTCGATACCGAGAGCCGCGCATGCGCGCTGATCGACAGCGTGCTCGACTACGACCCGAAATCCGGCCGCACGCACACCGCCAGCGCCGACCGGCTGATCGCGCGCGTCGCCGAACTCGGCGCGACCGTCCACTGGCTGCTGGAAACACACGTGCACGCCGACCATCTGTCGGCCGCGCCGTACCTGAAGGCGCACGTCGGCGGACAGATCGCAATCGGCTCGCACGTGCGTCGCGTGCAGCACGTGTTCGGCACGCTGTTCAACGCCGGCCCCGGCTTCGCGCAGGACGGCAGCCAGTTCGACCGCCTGCTCGACGACGGCGACACGCTTGCGCTCGGCACGCTGACGATCCGCGCGCTGCATACGCCGGGCCACACGCCCGCGTGCCTGACGTACTGCGTCGACGACGCGACGCAGCGCGCGGCGTTCGTCGGCGACACGCTGTTCATGCCCGACTACGGCACCGCCCGCTGCGACTTCCCGGGCGGCGACGCACGCTCGCTGTACCGCTCGATCGCGCGCGTGCTCGCGCTGCCGCCGGACACGCGCCTGTACCTGTGCCACGACTACCAGCCGGGCGGCCGCGACGTGCAATTCGTGACGACGGTGGCCGAGCAGCGCCGCGCGAACGTGCACGTGAAGGACGGCGTGACCGAGGACGATTTCGTCGCGATGCGCACCACGCGCGACGCGACCCTCGACATGCCCGTGCTGATGCTTCCTTCCGTCCAGGTCAACATGCGCGCCGGCCACCTGCCCGAGCCCGAAAACAACGGCGTGCGCTACCTGAAGATCCCGCTCGACGCGATCTGAGCCGCCGCCCCGACCGGAGAACCCCCGACATGACTATCCGCACGCTGACCGACCTGCTGTCGGTCTCGCCCCAGATCGCCGCGGCCGACCTGCCCGCGCTGCACGCGGCCGGCATCCGCGCGATCGTCTGCAACCGCCCCGACGGCGAAGGCGCCGACCAGCCGACCGTCGCCGAGATCCGCGCCGCCGCCGCGCCGCTCGGCATTGCCGTGCATTACCTGCCGGTCGATACCGGCAAGGTCACCGACGACCAGGCCTCGCAGTTCGGCACGCTCGTCGCGTCGCTCGCCGGCCCGGTACTCGCGTATTGCCGCAGCGGCACACGTTCGGCGACGCTGTGGGCGCTGTCGCAGGCAGGCAGGCGTCCCGTCGGCGACATCGTCGCGATCGCCGCCACGGCCGGCTACGACCTCGGCGCGCTCGCGCCGCGTCTCACGCGCGGCCTCGCGCCAGGCGGCCGCCAGGCCGCGCCGGCCGTCGACGCGTGGCACGACATCGTGATCGTCGGCGCGGGCGCGGCCGGCGTCGCGGTCGCGTCGAGCCTGCTCGCACGCGATGCATCGCTCGATATCGCGGTGATCGACCCGGCCGATACGCACTACTACCAGCCGGGCTGGACGATGGTCGGCGCGGGCGTGTTCCGGCCCGAGACGACCGCGCGCCGGATGGCCGACCTGCTGCCGCGCGGCGTGAAATGGATCCAGGCAGCCGTTGCCGGCTTCGAGCCCGACGCACACACGGTGGTGCTCGACGGCTGCCGGCGCATCGGCTACCGCAAGCTGGTCGTGTGCCCGGGGCTCAAGCTCGACTGGCACGCGATCGACGGCCTCGCGGAAACGCTCGGCCGCAACGGCGTCACGTCGAACTATCGCTACGATCTCGCGCCGTACACATGGGAACAGGTGCAGGCGTTCCGTGGCGGCAATGCGCTGTTCACGCAGCCGCCGATGCCGATCAAGTGCGCGGGCGCGCCGCAAAAGGCGATGTACCTGTCGTGCGATCACTGGCGGCGCGCGGGCCGCCTCGGCGCCGCGAACGTCGAGTTCCTGAATGCGGGCGGCGCGCTGTTCGGGGTCGCCGACTACGTGCCCGCGCTGATGGAGTACGTGAAAAGCTACGACATCGCGCTGTCGTTCGGCCACAACCTCGTCGCCATCGACGGGCCGGCGCGGCGCGCGACGTTCAGACGCACGCTGCCCGACGGCGGCACGGAAACCGTCGAGCGTGCATTCGACTTGATCCACGTCGTGCCGCCGCAGAAGGCGCCCGATTTCGTGCGTGCGAGCCCGCTCGCCGACGCGGCCGGCTGGATCGACGTCGATCCGGCGACGCTGCGGCACAGGCAGTTCGCGGACATCTTCGCGCTTGGCGACGTCACCAACACGACCAACGCGAAAACCGCCGCCGCGGCCCGCAAGCAGGCGCCCGTCGTCGCGCACAACGTGCTCGCGTCGCTGGGCCTCGCGCACGGCGACGCCGCGTACGACGGCTACGGGTCGTGCCCGCTCACCGTCGAGCGCGGCAAGATCGTGCTCGCCGAATTCCTGTATGGCGGCAAGGTCGCGCCGACCTTCCCCGCGTGGCTGATCGACGGCAGGCGTCCGTCGCGGCTCGCGTGGCTGCTCAAGGAGCGCGTGCTGCCGCCGCTCTACTGGAAGGCGATGCTCAAGGGCCGCGAATGGCTCGCGAAGCCCGCGATCGCACGTTGACCGGAACCCGATGACACCATGCTGATTTCCCTCGTACTCGGCGGCTTCGTCGGCGCCGTGCTCGGCCTCACCGGCGCGGGCGGCGGCATTCTCGCGGTGCCCGCGCTCGTCGTCGGGATGGGCTGGCCGATGCAGCAGGCCACGCCCGTCGCCCTCGTCGCGGTGGCGGGCAGCGCCGCGCTCGGTGCGCTCGAAGGGTTTCGCCGCGGGCTCGTCCGCTATCGCGCGGCGCTGCTGATGGCCGTGGCCGGCGTGCCGCTCACGACGCTCGGCGTGAAGCTCGCGCACGTGTTGCCGCAACGCGTGCTGCTGGCGTTGTTCGCGCTGACGATGCTCGTCGTCGCGGGCCGCCTGCTGCGGCAGGCGCTGCGCCACGCGCCCGGCGCCGCGGACGAGTCGCCGCTGTGCGTCGGCCGCGTGAATCCCGATACGGGCCGCCTCGTGTGGTCCTGGCCAGTCGGGCTCGCGCTCGCGTCGACCGGCGCGGTCACGGGGCTGATGACGGGCTTGCTCGGTGTCGGCGGCGGCTTCGTGATCGTGCCGATGCTGCGCAAGTTCACGAACGTGTCGATGCACGGCGTGGTCGCGACGTCGCTGATGGTGATCGCACTCGTCGGCACCGGCGGCGTGTTCGCGACGCTCGTGTCGGGCACGCGCGCGCCGCTCGACATGATGCTGTGGTTTACGGTCGCGACGGCAATCGGGATGGCAGCCGGCCGCGGCGCATCGCGGCATCTGTCCGCACGGCACGTGCAGGCCGGGTTCGCTGCGGTGCTCGTCTGCGTGGCGCTCGGGCTGCTCGCGAAGGCGGCATTCAGCGCGTAAGCCGCCGCAGCGCACACGCCAAGCAAAACGCCCGGCCCGACTCGTCGTCGGCACCGGGCGTTGTTCGTTGCGTCGGCAACCTGTGCGTGAGGACGTCAGGCGGCGAACGCGGCCATCCGCTTGCGCTCCTGGCGCAGCATCACGAAGTTCGCGATCACGACGCCTGCCGTCACCGCGACGATGAACAGCGTCGCGAGCGCGTTCATCTCCGGGTTCAGGCCGAGGCGCACGCGCGAGAACACGACGAGCGGCAGCGTCGTCGAGCCGGGGCCCGACAGGAATGCCGACAGCACGAGGTCGTCGATCGACAGCGTGAACGACAGCAGCCAGCCCGCGACCAGCGCCTGCGAGATCAGCGGCAGCGTGATCGTGAAGAACACCTTCAGCGGCGTCGCGCCCAGATCGAGCGCGGCTTCCTCCAGCGACGGGTTCAGTTCGCGCACGCGCGACTGCACGATGATCGCGACATACGAGATGCATAGCATCACGTGGCCCAGCCAGATCGTGAAGATGCCGCGCTCGGCCGGCCAGCCGATCCACTTCGCGAGCTCGATGAACAGCAGCAGCAGCGAGATCCCCTGGATCACCTCGGGGATCACGAGCGGCGCGTTGATCATCCCGCTGAACAGCGCGAAGCCGCGAAAGCGCCCCATCCGCGCGAGCACGAAGCCGGCCCACGTGCCGATGAACACCGACGCGAACGCGGTCAGCACGCCGATCTTCAGCGACAGCCACGCGGCCGTCAGCAGCTCGTCGTCCTCCACGAGCGCCGAATACCAGCGCAACGAGAAGCCCGACCAGACGGTGACGAGCTTCGACTCGTTGAACGAATAGACGATCAGGCTGATGATCGGGATGTACAGGAACGCGAAGCCGGCGAACAGCGCCGCGAACTGCAGGTAACGATTCGGCTTCATCGGCGGCGGCCCTCCTGCTCCTTCGCCTGGAAGTGCTGGAACATCGCCATCGGCACGAGCAGCAGCAGCACCATCGCGCAGGTCACGGCCGACGCCATCGGCCAGTCCGCGTTGTTGAAGAACTCATTCCACATCACGCGGCCGATCATCAGCGTGTTCGCGCCGCCGAGCAGTTCCGGAATCACGTACTCGCCGACCGCCGGAATGAACACCAGCAGGCAGCCCGCGATGATCCCGTTCTTCGACAGCGGCAGCGTGATCTGCACGAACGCCTTCCACGGCTTCGCGCCGAGGTCGTACGCGGCCTCGAGCAGGCGCAGGTCCATCTTCACGAGGTGCGCGTACAGCGGCATCACGAGGAACGGCAGGTACGAATACACCATCCCGATGTACACCGCGTAGTTGGTGCGGTACAGCTCGATTGGCGTATGGGTCAGGCCGATCCACATCAGGAAGTTGTTCAGGAGCCCGTTGTTCTTCAGGATCCCGATCCACGCATATACGCGGATCAGGAACGACGTCCAGAACGGCAGCATCACGCCCATCATCAGCAGGTTGCGGGTCGCCGGGTTCGAACGCGCGATGTAGTACGCCATCGGATAGCCGATCAGCAGACACAGCAGCGTCGTGATCGCCGCGACCAGCACCGAGTTCACGTAGGTCGCGAAATACAGGCTGTCGGTGAGCAGGAACGCGTAGTGCGACAGGTTCAGCGCGATGTGCACCACGCCGTCCGCGTACGACGCGAGCTCCGTATACGGCGGGATGCCTAGCTGCAGCTCCGCGAAGCTGATCTTCACGACCAGCACGAACGGCACGAGGAAGAACAGCACGAGCCACGTGTACGGCCCCGCGACGACCGCCGAGCCGCCGGTCAGGTTGAAGCGTCGCACGGGCCGTGCGAGCAGGGACTTGAGCGTGCTCATGACGTCAGCACCACGCCTGCGGTCGCGCTCCAGCGCACGTAGATCTCGTCGCCGAGCGCCGGCGTGTCGAGCTCGGAAATCGCGAGGCTCGACACGTTCGCGATCACCGTCTTGCCCGCGTCGAGCTTCACGTGATACAGCGAATAGCCGCCCATGTACGCGATATTGGTGATCTTGCCGCGCGCCCAGTTGAACGCACCTTCGGGCGGCTTGCGCGTGAGCGCGATCCGCTCGGGGCGCACCGACACCGTGACCGGCATCCCGAGCGGGCCCGTGATCCCGTGGCTCACGTACAGCCGGCTCGGCAGCTCCGGCGATTCGATGTACACGTGGTCGGGTTCGTCCTCGACGGTGACGCCTTCGAACAGGTTGGTCGAGCCGATGAACTCGGCCGAGAAGCGGCTGTTCGGATATTCGTAGACTTCGTTCGGCGAGCCGATCTGCACGATCTGCCCTTCGCTCATCACGGCGAGCCGGTTCGCCATCGTCATCGCCTCTTCCTGGTCGTGCGTGACCATGATGCAGGTGACGCCCACCTTGTTCAGGATGTTGACGAGCTCGATCTGCGTGCGCTGGCGGATCTGCTTGTCGAGCGCCGACATCGGCTCGTCGAGCAGCAGCACCTTCGGGCGCTTGACGAGCGAACGCGCGAGCGCGACGCGCTGCTGCTGGCCGCCCGACAGCTGGTGCGGCTTGCGCTTCGCGTACTTGCTCATCTGCACGAGCTCGAGCGCCGCGGCCACGCGCTCCTTCAGCTCCGCCTTCGGCGTGCCTTCCTGCTTCAGGCCGTATGCGACGTTCGACTCGACCGACATGTGCGGGAACAGCGCATACGACTGGAACATCATGTTCACGGGCCGCTTGTACGGCGGCATCTGCGCGAGGTCCTCGCCGTCGATCAGGATCTTGCCCGACGTGACCGTCTCGAGGCCCGCGAGCATCCGCAGCAGCGTCGACTTGCCGGACCCCGAGCTGCCGAGCAGCGCGAACAGCTCGCCCTGGCGCACCGTCAGGTTCACGTTGCGCACCACTTCGGTCTCGCCGAATTTCTTGACAACGTCGACGATCTGGACAAAATTCTCGGCGCGCGTATCGGCACCGGACGAAGGGACGAAGGACGGCGCGCCCACGACCGGCGCACCCGACTGGCTATTCATGATGTGCTGCTTCTCTCCTGCGTTTGACGAACAAAGCCCCCGGGGGCACCAGGGGCTTCATGACTGCTGGCTCACTGCGGCTCGCGTCAGCGGCCCGATTTCAGCTCGGTCCACAGACGCGTCTGCAGGCGCTGGATTTCAGGCGGCAGCGGCTTGAGCAGGAACAGCGTCTTCACGACGTCGGCCGGCGGGTACACGGCCGGGTCGTTCGCGACGTCCGGCCGCACGTACTTGCGGGCCTCGGCGTTCGCGCTCGGGTAGTACACGGCGTTCGTGATGGCCGCGTGCACCTTCGGATCCTCGATGTAGTTGATCCACTGCAGCGCGGCATCCTTGTTCTTCGCGTCCTTCGGGATCGCCATCACGTCGAACCACACCGGCGCGCCGCCCTTCGGAATGTAGTACGCGACCTTGTACGGCTTCTTCGCCTCGATCGCGCGATGCTTGGCGATCACGACGTCGCCCGACCAGCCGAACGCGAAGCAGATGTCACCGCCGACCAGGTCGTTGATGTAGCCCGACGAGTTGAACTGCGTGATGTACGGGCGGATCTTCTTCAGCACCTCCATCGCGGCCTTGTAGTCGGCCGGGTTCGTGCTCATCGGATCCTTGCCGATGTAGTGCAGCGCCGCCGCGAACATCTGGTCCGGCGCGTCGAGCACCGACACGCCACAGGTCTTCAGCTTCGAGAGGTTTTCCGGCTTGAACAGGATGTCCCAGTTGTCGAGCGGGACCTTGCCGAGCGCCTGCTGCGCCTTCGTCAGGTTGTACGCGAGACCGGTCGTGCCGTACGCCCAGGGCACCGCGTACTTGTTGCCCGGGTCCGCGCCGGCGACGAGCGCCATCAGCTGCGGATCGAGGTACTTGAGGTTCGGCAGCTTCGACTTGTCGAGCGGTGTAAAGATGCCGGCCGCGATCTGCTTGCCCGCGTAGTTGCTGGTCGGCACGACGATGTCGTAGCCCGAGCTGCCCGTCAGCAGCTTCGCCTGCAGCGTGTCGTCGCTGTCGTAGTTGTCGTAGCGAACCTTGACGCCCGTCTGCTTCTCGAAGTTCGGGATCGTGTCCTTCGCAATGTAGTCCGACCAGTTATAGACATTGAGCTGCGTATCCTTTGCCGCCGCCGCCGATGCACCCACGCACAGCGCGAGCGCTGCGAACCGGCCCACTACGTTTGCTTTCATCCCGTTCTCCCTCCGGCCGGACCGCTTGTCCGGCTGCCGTCTGCCTCGTCATGGCGGCGCATTCTGTCACGCCGCCCCTCGAAAACCTCGAACGCTACCACCATTCGCGCGCCGTCACAAAAAAATCATGCCCGTGTCGCGCAAACGGAACAGATTCCTGCCGCCGGCCGCTCGAGCGGCCCGCGCAGCGGGGCGTTCCGGGGGAATTCTATCGGGTAATCGGCGTCTGTCCATCAGGAAAAGAGAGCGGCGGCGAATCCGTCCGGACGGGCGGCCGGCGCGCCGCCCGCATCGCTGCCCGGCCGCGTCATCCCGATGCATTAAAATGACGCCCTGACGATTCAACGCGCGAACCTTCCCGATGGCCTCCAATCTCCACGACCTGCCTGACAGCCCCTGCATCGGCGTGTGCTCGACCCTCTTCGACGAAGTCTGCAAGGGCTGCGGCCGAACGGCCGCCGAAGTGTCGAACTGGGTATTCCTGAGCGACGACGAGAAACGCGTGGTCTGGGAGCGCATCACGCGCGACGGCACCGCGATGCGTTTCCAGTACGACAAGCTGTAAGCCGTCCCGCGTCGGCGCATGCCGGCGCGTTTCGCCCGACCGGGCGCCGCTTGCCCGGCCCCGCTCACGGGCCGGCCGCCGACGGGCCGAACCCGCCCCCGCCCCGCCAGCCTCCTCCATCGCGTGCCATCGCGCACACCTCGTCGCAATCGACGCGACGCACTCCATTTCCGTTCCGACCTCCCGCTGCCGGCGAACGCCTTGACCGCAGCGACGCCGCGCGCCCTCCCTTCACGATCGTCCATTGCTGGTCGACATGCCGGGATCGCCCCCGATCTTCGACATCGTCCGCTCAGTGCGAATCCATAGCGCTCGATCTCTATCGAAGCTGAAAAATATTGCATCTGACATTCGTAACGATCAAAACACCATCATCGATCGATAAACCGGATTATTTTCTCGATTAAACATCATCATTTTCGAAAAAATAGCCAAGAAAATCTGTACAAGTACGATTTCAATTCGTAAATCGAATTGATAAATTCCATCCGCTCCCTGGAAATTATGGCGAGCGACTTCACTTCCTTTAATCAAAAAAACCGGGTCACCGAATCAACTTCGGAATTCCGGTCAGTTACCAGGAACCCCTTCAGATGAAATTCGTTAAGATGACGAACAAAACGTCGCACCTCGTGATCGCAGGCCTGCTGGCGCTGGGCAGCGCGTCGGCGTTCGCCGAATCGTTCGACGTCAAGGTCACCGGCAAGATCAAGCCGGGCGCCTGCACGCCGACGCTCGCCGGCGGCGGCACGTTCGATTACGGATTGATCGGCGTGGCCGAACTCAACCCGATCGCGCCCACGCTGCTCCCGGTACTGTCGGATTCGATCACGATCACCTGTGACGCCGCCGCCCGCGTCGCACTGAGCGCGCAGGATAATCGCGCCGGCACCCGCGCATTTACCGGCAATATCAATTTCTTCGGCTCGGCCAGTCCGGCCTCCACGCAATTCGGCCTCGGCTCGGCGAGCGGCAAGAATATCGGCGCCTTTGCATTCCGATTCAGAACGAACACGTTCCAGGCGGATGGCGCAGCGGTCGATTCGATTTATTCGAACACCAGCGGTGCCACCTGGACGACGTCCAACGGGGTCGCGACCAATACCGGCGCCTACGAGTCGTGGGCGAAGAAAGGCCAGACTGTCCCGGTCGCGGCGAAGGTCTTCACCGGCACGCTCGACGTGCAGGCCGCGATCGACAAGACGTCGAACCTCGACCTGAGCCAGGAAATCAATCTCGACGGCCTCGCCACCGTATCGCTCGTGTACCTGTAATTCCGGTACGTCTCATTCCCTCGATCGTGTCGATCGCCTGACCGGCGTCGGCTGCGCCGCCGCTTCGCCGAAGCGGCGGCGCGCTACACGCTGGCGCCACGCCTAGCCATCCACCGCCATGAAACTCCCTGCGCGCCACTGCCTGCGGGCGTCACTGCTTGCCCCGCTCCTCGGTTGTCTGATCGGTTCGAACGCTGTCTACGCAATGGGCGTCGTGCCCGAAACGTCGGTGGTGATCGTCGACGAAGCCGACGGCGAAGGAACCGTCTCGGTCAAGAACACGGACAACCATCCGACACTCCTGCATACGACCATCGAGCCGATTCCCGAAGACCAGGCCGAGCTCGTCATCGTGACACCGCCGATCGCGCGTGTCGAAGGCGGCGCGGTGCAACTCGTCCGGTTCGTACTCGCCGGAAACGAACCGCTCGTCACGCAGCGCCTCGCCCGCGTGTCGTTCTCCGGCATTCCACCGAAGCGCGCGGCCAAGAACGAGATCCAGACGATCATTCGCCAGAACCTGCCGGTGCTGATCCAGCCGCTCGACCTCGCACGCAACGACAAGGCGTGGGAATTGCTGAAGTGGTCGATCGAAAACGGCGAACTCGTCGTGCGCAACGACAGCCGCTATGTAGTGCGTCTCGAACAGAAAGTCCAGTTGCTACCGACGCAGCAGATCGTGTCGCTGCCGGCGCCTTACGTGCTGGCGGGACAGGTCCGCCGGATCGCGCTAGACCGTGGCGCCGCGACGCCCGAACGCGTGCGCATCTTCCCCGCCACCATCTACGGTTACTCGGTTGACCACTTCGACGCCGCCCTCGTCCCCGGCGCGGCCGATGCGGTCACGCACCGGTAAGCACCGCGCCTTCGTTTCCGGATTTGCCATGTCAGGTGCGATCCATGGCCGGGGCGGTCTGCTTGCGTTCGGGCTGTACGTCGCCGCAGGCTGCACGGCATGCGCTGCCGCCACCGGCCCGGCCGGCGCGACGCCCGACACGCTCGAATTCGATGCCGGCGTGCTGCGCGAGCACGGGATCGACGTCACGGCGAGCCGCTATTTCGCGCGCGCGCCGCGCTTCATGCCCGGCATGGCTTCCGTTCGGTTGACGGTCAACGGCAGGCGCGCCGGCCGCGCCGACGCACGGTTCGACAGCGACGGCAACCTGTGCGCGACGCCTGGCCTGCTGCGTGCGGCCGGCCTCGTCGTGCCGGACGCACTCCGCGAAACGACCGCACAGCCCGCCGGCGGCGGTGGCGGTGGCGGTGGCGGTGGCGGTGGCGGTGGCGGCGGCGGCGGCGGCGGCGGCGGCGGCGGCGTAGCGCCATGCTACGACTACCAGCGCGCCTATCCGCAAGCGATCGTTACGCTGCGCCCGGCCGACGGCGCCATCGACCTCATCGTGCCGCCCGACGCGCTCGATACGGTCCGGCGCACGCCCGACACGTTCGAGCGCGGCGGCCTCGGCGCGCTCGTCAACTACGACCTGCTCGCGATGGTGACGCGCAATCCGGCCGGCACGTCGCAATACTGGCAAGCCACGACCGAAGCCGGTTTCAACGCGGCGGACTGGATCGTGCGCAGCAGCCAGATCGCCACGGCCACGGACGGCCATGCCAGTATCGATCATCAGGCCGCCTACGCGCAGCGCACGTTCGCATCGCGCGGTACGACGCTGCAGGCCGGGCAGATCATCCCGCGCTCGACGCTGTTCTCGGTCGGACGAATGTTCGGTATGCAGACATTCCCCGACGAAGCGCTGGGCGCCGCACCTGGTTCGGCCGCACGCGTGACCGGCATCGCACGCACGCAAGCGCGCGTCGAGGTGCGCCAGCTCGGCGTGCTGATCCATTCGTCGCAATTGCCGCCCGGCCCGTTCGTGCTGAGCGATCTGCCGCTCGTCAGCGGCACCGCGGATCTCGATGTGACCGTCATCGAGGCCACGGGCGGCGCGCAGCATTTCATCGTGCCGGGTTCGTCGCTGCCCGGCGCAGGGCTCGCCGCCGCCCACGGGCTGGCGATCGCGGTCGGCCGTCTGCAGAACGACGGATACGCGAAAGCGCCATGGCTCGCGACCGCCACGCGCAGCTGGCGGATCAGGCAACGTGCCCGGCTCAATGCCGGCATCCTCGTGTCGTCGCCGTTGCAGTCGGGCGCCGCGAGTCTCGAATTCGCGCCGCTTGCCGGCGTCGCGGCCGCGGTCGGTCTCGACGTCAGCCGCACCGCCGGTCGCCACGGCACGCAGGCCCGTGTCGCGCTGGCGAGCAGCCGCGACACGGCGCTGAGCGCCAATGCATCGTGGGTCCGGCGCACGTCCGGATACCGGGAACTGACCGATGCGGTCCGGTCGGCGGAGCCGTTCACACCGCCTTCGCACACCCAGTTCACGGCCGCACTCGGCTGGCGCGATCGCGCGCTCGGCAGGCTGGCGCTCGACTACACGCGGGTCGCCGTGTTCGACGGTCCCGCGATGCAGCGCATCGCCGGCACGTGGACTCGCCCGTTCGGGCGGAGCTCGGTTGCACTGAACGTGAACCGGACATTCAGCGCCCGCGGCGCCGGCGGCACCCAGGTGTATGTGAGCGCGACCGTGCCGATCGGCACGCGCAGCGTCAGCAGCTTTGCAAACGTCACCGGCGACTCGGTACGCTCGGGCGCCCGCTATTCCGACACATTTGGCCGCACCGGCAACTACAGCGTCGCGGCCGACTACGACACCGCGATCCGGTCGCCGTCGATCCGCGCAACGGTCGGCGCCACGCTGAACCATGTGCACACGATCCTGAACGCGGGCGTCTACGGCGCGAGCCGGTCCACGCTCGGAGTCAATCTGCGCGGCGCGGTCGCGCTGCTCGACGGCGTCGCCATGCTATCGCCTTACCCGATCCGCGATACGTTCGCACTCGCCAGCGTCGGTGATCACGCCGGCATCGAGCTCGCGACGCCGTCCGGGCCGGTCTGGACCGATCGGCATGGCCGCGCCGTCATCGCGTCGCTGCCTGCATACGCGCAAACGTTCATCCGGATCAACACGAAAAGCCTGCCGCGCAATCTCGACCTGAAGAATGGCATGCAGACCGTCGAAGCCGGCCGCGGCTCGGTCGGCCGCGTCGAATTTGCCGTCGAGCAAACGCGGCGCGTACTGCTGCGCGTGGCGCAAGCGGACGGCACGGCGCTGCCGGTGCTGTCGACCGTCATCGACGACGACGACCGTTTCGTGACCGTCACCGGAAGCGCAGGCAGGTTGCTGCTCACGGGTTCGCAACTGACCACGCCGCTGCGGGTCGCGTTGCCGAACGGCACGGTCTGTCGCCTGACGTTTGCGCTGCCGGCCACGTCACCCACCACGACGCGCTATTACGAGCGGGCCGACGCGCGTTGCGAGTCGTCGCCCGAACCCGTCGCACACACCGCGCAAAAAAAGAGCGGCATGCCGACCGCCATGCCGCCAACCCCAACTCTGTTCTTGTCCTCGGACGTCTAGAACTTCATCCCGACGCCCACGCCGACGATCAGCGGATCGATATGCAGCGTGCCGATGCCCTTGTCGCCGAGCGTCGCATCCGTGCTCATCCAGATCTTCTTCACGTCGACGTTCATGAACACCTTCTTCGTGACCTGCACGTCGACGCCGAACTGCAGCGCCGGACCGAAGCTGCTCTTGTTGATCGACACGCCCTCGCCGCCGACGTTGAGCCCGTTGTTGTAGAAGTACGTGTAGTTCAACCCGGCGCCGACGTACGGACGCACCTTGCCCGCATGGTTGAAGTGATACTGCAGCAGCAGCGTCGGCGGCAGCACGCCCACGCCGCCGAGATTGCCGAGGCTCGACGTCATCTGGTGCCGCGACGTGCCGAGGATCAGTTCCACGCCCAGGTAGTCGCGGATCATGTAGGTGAAGTCGAGCTCCGGCACGATCGCGTTGTTCACGCCCGTGTTGATCGCGCCGAGCGTGTCGCTCGCGCGCTCGTTCGGCTGGATGCTGATCGCGCGCAGCCGGACCAGTACGTCCCCCTGGTTGATGCCGTCCCCCGGCGATGCCGCGTGCGACAGCGACGGCATCGCGAGGACGCTGGCCGCGACGGCGGCGGCGGTGACACAAGTTCGAATCGTTTTATGCATGGTACGGACCCCCAAAGAATGGTTTCCATTCTCCCCGTAGGGTCTTTTCGTCATCTTGATATTGGTCAAGCCAGCGTAAACGTGGGACGGTTTGCCGCAGGCTCGGTCGCACTGCCCGTCAGCAGCAGGTCGAGCAGATCGCGTACGCTGCGGATCGCGCGGCCGAACGGCAGCGCTTCGCGGCCGCGGAAGAACAGGCCATTCGCGAGATCGCCGCGCAATGCGGCCGCGAGCCGCGTGTCGATGCAGAAATGGCCGAACTTTTCGATGCCGTCGCGCAGCCCGCAGACGCTGAGGCATTCGAGCGCGGTCGGGCAGCGCTGCTTGAACGCGCCGAGCTTGTCGCGAATGCGCGTTTCGTTGCGCAGGTAGCGATCGAGCCAGGGGGTCTTCACCGCGCGCGCCGGCAGTCCCGTCACGCTGACGAATTCGACGATGTCGTCCGGCAGCGCATCGGCCAGCACGCGCTTGAAATTCGGATGTGCGTCGCCCTCTTCCGTCACCGCGAACGGCGTTCCCACCTGCACGCCGTTCGCGCCGGCCGCGAGCGCCGCACGCACCGTGTCGTGACTGTTGATCCCGCCCGCGACGATCAGCGGGATCGCATCGCGCGCAAGGCCGAGCGACGCCATCACCTGCGCCGTTTCGTCAAGCACGCGCGCGAAATCGAAGCGCGCATCGTGCATGTCGTCGATCTGCGTGACGCCGAGATGGCCGCCCGCATGCGCGGGATGCTCGATCACGATCGCATCGGGCAGCCGCCGCTTCTTCATCCACTTCTTCAGCACCAGCGCGATCCCGCGGCTGTCCGACAGGATCGGGATCAGCGCGATGTCGTGGCCTTGCGTGAGATCGGGCAGATCGAGCGGCAGGCCGGCGCCCATCACGATCGCGTCCGCGCCTTCGTCGCACGCGACGCGCACGTAGTCCGCATGCGCGCTCACCGCCTTCATCACGTTGACCGCGATCATCCCGCGTCCTTCGCTGTAGGTCTTCGCGAGGCGAATCTCGCGCGCGAGCGCCTCGAGGTTCGCGGCCTCGAGCGTCGCGCGATCGGGATGCGCGCGACAGCGCGCGAGCAGGTCCGCGTGATGGTGACGCAGGTCGATGCTGGCGATCGTGCCGAGCGCGCCTTCGCGCGCGACGCTGCCCGCGAGGCGGTGCGCGGAGATGCCCACGCCCATGCCGCCCTGCACCACGGGCAGCAAGGTGCGGCCGCGAATCGTGAGCGGCGGGAAGGAAGTGCGTGCGGTCATCTGAACCTCGTCGAAACATCGGAAATCGGAAACGCGATGATCGACGATCCACCGGCGCGCACCTTGACGGCCGTCAATAAAAAAACGGCACGCGAGCGTGCCGTTTCGGGTCATGCGGGGTAAAACGCTCAGGCCGGAGTCGCCGGCTTGAGCTGCATCGACTTGTATTCGAGATACTCTTCGAGCCCGTACACGCCGTTCTCGCGGCCGTGCCCCGACTGCTTGTAGCCGCCGAACGGCGCGGCGCCGTTCCAGGTGCCGCCGTTGATGTCGACCTGCCCCGTGCGGATCCGGCGCGCGACGCGCATCGCGTGTTCGTCGCTGCCCGCCCACACCGCGCCGCCGAGCCCGTACGGCGAATCGTTCGCGATCCGCACGGCTTCGTCCTCGTCGCGATACGTGATGATCGACAGCACCGGCCCGAAGATCTCTTCCTGCGCGATCGTCGATTTTGGATCGACGCGGCCAAACACCGTCGGCTTCACGAAGAAGCCCTTCGCGAGCCCTTCCGGCAGGCCCGTGCCGCCCGTCACGAGTTCCGCGCCTTCGTCGATCCCGCGCTGGATGTATGCCTGCACGCGCTGCTGCTGCGCGGCCGACGCAAGCGCGCCGAGACGCGTCGCCTCCTGCCGCGGGTCGCCCGCGACGTACGATTCGGCCGCCGCCTTCGCGATCTCGCGCGCTTCGTCGTAGCGAGCTTCCGGCACCAGCATCCGCGTATGCGCGGAGCACGTCTGGCCCGCGTTCAGGTAGCACGCGTTGACCGTGCCCTTCACCGCCGTCGCGAAATCGGCATCGTCGAGGATCACCGACGCCGACTTGCCGCCCAGTTCGAGCGCGACGCGCTTCACGCCCGCGGCCGCGAGTTCGGCCACGCGCTTGCCGGCACGCGTGGAACCCGTGAACGACACCATGTCGACGTCCGGATCGGTCGCCAGCACCTCGCCGACGACCTGGCCATAACCGCACACGAGATTGAACACCCCCGGCGGCAGGCCCGCTTCGTGAATCGCCTCGGCGAGCATGAATGCGTTGAGCGGCGCGACTTCGGACGGCTTCAGGACGACCGTGCAGCCTGCCGCGAGCGCCGGGGCGACCTTCAGCGTGACCTGGTTGAGCGGGTAGTTCCACGGCGTGATCGCCGCGACGACGCCGACCGGCTCGCGCACCACCAGCGAGTTGCCGACCGTCGCCTCGAATTCGAACGATTCGGCGAGCTTCGCGTACGCCTTCCAGTTGTAGATCGGGCCGCCGACCTGGATCGCGCGCGACAGCTTGATCGGCATCCCGACTTCGCCGGTGATCGACTGCGCGAGTTCCTCGCTGCGCGCCTGCAGGCGCTCGACGATCTTGCGCAGGTAGGCCGCGCGCGTCGCGGCCGGCGTCGCGGCCCATGCGTCGAACGCCGCGCGCGCCGCGCGGATCGCGGCCTGCGCGTCCGGCGCCACACCCTCGGGAATCCGGCCGATCACGGCCTCCGTGCCCGAGTCGATCACGTCGATCGTGCCCGTTCCGGCCGGTTTGCGCCATGCGCCGTCGATGTAGAACTGGTCGTAGATTTTCATCGTTTCCTGTCTCCCGGAAAACGGCCATTCTAACGAGTGTGGCGCGGCGATGACGCCGGACGAGACCGCGCGCCGCCGAACGGTCCGCACGGACGCCGGCGAACGGACGCCCGACGCCTGCTGCACGCGGCTGCGGCATCCGCGCCACGCCGTCGCACCACGTGGCCCGCATCGTGCTATGTTTTTAGTATGGGCGCCGGCCGCTGCATGCCGCGCCACCCGGAATCGATGCCTTCGTGAGCGCTGCCATGACCGACGCACCCCATATCCTCGGCTCGCAAGATCGCCTGGAGCTGCTGTGCTGGCTCACCTGCGGCAATCTCGGCGCGTTTTACCTGAACGAATCCTGGCCGGACGCATCGTTCCAGGTGCAGGCCGCGCACCGCTGGCTCGACCGCCATCACCGGCAGTCCGACTGGCTCGCGATCGCAAAGCTGGCCGCGCTGGCGCAGGACATCGCGAAGCGGCACGCCGACTTTGTCGATGCGTCGTGGGCGCGCGACGCGGTCGAGGAAATCGTCGATACCGACGATCTCGACTACCGGGCGAAACTCGTGCAATGGGTGTACGAAGACTGCTGCAAGGCGCTCGCCGACAAGCGGCTCGCGGATTGACGCGCCGGGCGGCGCGCGAGGTGGCGGTACTCACGTAAGGTCCGCGGCGGCTGCCGGCCGAGAACGGCGCCGCCGCGTCGAATCGTCAGCGCGGATGCGACGCCCGACCTGACATTTCCCCTTCAACGGCGCGTCGGGCCGGACG
Source organism: Burkholderia sp. Bp8998 (assembly GCF_003854235.1). NCBI lineage: Bacteria > Pseudomonadati > Pseudomonadota > Betaproteobacteria > Burkholderiales > Burkholderiaceae > Burkholderia > Burkholderia sp. Bp8998. Next base: position 17,161 of record NZ_QTQF01000007.1, on the reverse strand, counting down.
TGAAAAAGCCCGCCAGGCTTCCACCTGGCGGGCTTCCGTTACATCAGGTCGGGCATGACCGCCCGGGCAATTACTCCTGCCCCTGACTCGTCAGGAACTCCTCGTAATTGCCACCAAAGTCGAACAACGTGCCATCCGTCCGCACTTCGATGATCCGGTTCGCCAGCCCGCTCACGAATTCGCGGTCGTGCGACACGAAGATCAGCGTGCCTTCGAACTGCTCGAGCGCGATCTGCAGCGACTCGATCGACTCCATGTCCATGTGGTTGGTCGGCTCGTCCATCAGCAGCACGTTGTGGCGGCCGAGCATCAGCTTGCCCCAGATCATGCGGCCCTTCTCGCCGCCCGACAGCACCTTCACCGACTTCTTGATGTCGTCCGACGAGAACAGCAGGCGGCCCAGCGTGCCGCGCACCATCGTTTCGTCGTCGCCGTCCTTGCGGTACTGGTCGATCCAGTCCATCAGCGTGATGTCGTTCGGGAACTCCTCGTACGTGTCCTGCGGCATGTAGCCGACATTCGCGTTCTCGGACCACTTCACCGTGCCGTGCTCGAGTTCCAGCGCGCCGAGCAGCGAACGCAGCAGCGTCGTCTTGCCCGCGCCGTTCTCGCCGATGATCGCGATGCGCTCGCCCGGCTGCACCGACAGGTTGAAATTCTGGAAGATCGTGCGTTCGTACTTCTTCGTGATCTCTTCCGCCACCACCGCGACGTTGTGCAGCTTCTTCTCGAACTCGAAGCGGATGAACGGGTTCTGGCGCGACGACGGCTTGAATTCCTCGATCTTGATCTTGTCGATCTGCTTCGCGCGGCTCGTTGCCTGGCGGGCCTTCGACTTGTTCGCCGAGAAGCGGCGCACGAAGTCCTGCAGCTCGGCCACGCGCTCCTTCGCGCGCGCGTTCGCCGCGGCCTGGCGCTCGCGCGCCTGTGCCGATGCGAGCATGTAGTCGTCGTAGTTGCCCGGCCAGACCTTCAGCGTGCCGAAGTCCATGTCGGCCATGTGCGTGCACACCGAGTTCAGGAAGTGACGATCGTGCGAGATGATGATCATCGTCGAGTTGTACTCGTTGAGCGTGTGCTCGAGCCAACGGATCGAGTTGATGTCGAGGTTGTTGGTCGGTTCGTCGAGCAGCAGCACGTCCGGCTTCGAGAACAGCGCCTGCGCGAGCAGCACGCGCAGCTTCCAGCCCGGCGCGACGTCGGCCATCGTGCCGTTGTGGAACTTCTCCTCGATGCCGATGCCGAGCAGCAGCGCGCCCGCGCGCGCCTCGGCGTCGTAGCCGCCGTATTCGGCGAACTTGCCTTCGAGCTCGGCCGCGTGCATGTAGTCGTCGTCGGTGGCTTCCGGGTTCGCGTAGATCGCGTCACGCTCGGTCATCGCGGCCCACATCTCGGTGTGGCCCATCATCACGACGTCGAGCACGCGCACGTCTTCGTACGCGAACTGGTCCTGGCGCAGCTTGCCCAGGCGCACGTTCGGCTCCAGCGCGACGTTGCCGGCGCTCGGCTCGAGGTCGCCGCCGAGGATCTTCATGAAGGTCGACTTGCCGCAGCCGTTCGCGCCGATCAGACCATAGCGGTTACCCTCGCCGAATTTGACCGAGATATTCTCGAACAAGGGCTTCGGCCCGAATTGCATCGTGATGTTGGCAGTAGAAAGCACGGCAGGTCCCGTAAGAGAGAAATCGACGGAAAACCGTGAATTTTAGCAGGTGTCGGAGAAACTGCCGACCGCACTGTTCCGGCCCCGCCAGCCGGGCCGCTGCACGCGGCGCCGGCGCCCGCCTCCGGACACCGTCACTTGCCGGCCTTCGCCGCTGCCTTCTGTGCCACCTTCTCCTTCATCTGCCCGAACAGCTCCGAGCACGGTACGTCGCGGTTGTTGCTCGGCGCGATCAGCGGAATCAGCGCCGCGAACGGGTTGATCAGGCCCAGCCCGACCATCGCGCCGGCGCGCAGCGCGAGCGCGCCCGCATCCACGCCGACCTTCGGATTCTTGAACGTGCCCTTCGCGTACAGCGGCGAGCGCAGCGAGAAGATCCGGAACCCCTTCGTGTGCGGATGGATCTTCAGGTCAAGCGATTCGTCGCGCAGGCTGATCGGGCCGTCGACGTTGATCAGCGCGTCGTCCGTATCGAGCGCGAACACCTTCGGGTCGAGCATGCCGTTGGTCGCGACGAAATCGATCGCCGCGCAATTGATGTTCACGTCGCGATTGCCGAACAGCTTCTCGTAGACGACGTTCGCGACGTTCAGCCCCGCCGCCTCCATCAGCAGGCGGCTGATGCGGCCGTCCGTGACGAGCGCCCTCACTTCGCCGGTCGACGTCGCCGCGAGCGCGGCCGGCGAGTTGCCGGTCGCCGACAGCGACGCGTCGCCGTTGATCTCGCCGAGCGCCGACTGCATCACCTTCTGCGTCGGGAACAGCTGCTTGAGCTTCAGGTGACGCGCGGCCAGCGTGAAGCGGCCCTTGAGCGGCGTGCGGCTGCCGTCCAGATGCGCGGTCGTCGCGAGCGTGCCGCCCGCGACGCCGAACTGCAGCGGTTCGAGCGACAGCACACCGTCCTGCATCACGATGTGCGTGTACAGGTTGGAAATCGGCAGTTGCGGGCTCTTGATCAGCTTGCGGCCGGTGAACTTCACGTCCGTGTCGATCGCGCTCCAGCGCTCGGTACGGAACGTCTCGACCGGCAGCACGCGGTCCGGCGGCTGGCGTGTCGTGTCGCCGCGCTTGGCCTTGCTCGCGGCCGTATCCGCGCCGATCACCGGCGCGAGGTCGGAGAACTGCAGCAGGTTCGACACGAGCTCGCCCGACAGCTTCGGCCGCGGCTCGCGCTGCGCCCACGTGAGCGTGCCGCCGAGATCGCTGCCGCCGACGCGGCCATTGAAGTTCTCGTAGCGGAATGTGCTCGCGTGCGGCTTGAAGTTGCCGATCAGGTGCCCCTCGGTCGCATACGGCGGCGTGTCGGGCAGCGTGATGCCGGTAATCTGGTAAAGGTGCGACATCGACGTGCCCTGCAGCCACAGCCGCAGGTCGAGCGCCGCGAGATGCATCGGGTCGGTCAGCGTACCGACGATCGCGAGCCGCGTGTCGCCGGCCTTCACGTCGGCCTGCAGCGGGAACGGTTGCGTCGTCTTCTCGATCGCCAGCACGCCGCCCACCTTGCCGGTGCCGCTGATCGGCACGTTCTTGTAGCGGCCGTCGACCTTGAGCCCGAACGCATAGGTCGGGCCGGACGGCTTCGCGGGCGCGGCGACACCGGATGCACCGCGCGCACCGGATGCCGGCACGGCCGCCGATGCAGAGGAAACCGAAGTAGCCGGAGCGACGGTGGACGCACCCGACCCCGCGACGGCAGACGCCCCGCTCGCCTCCTGCGCCGCCGACGCGCCCGATGCGGCCTCGGCACTCGCCTTCGCGCTCAGTTGCGCGGCGCCGCGCTTGCCGACGCGCTGCGCCGACGCCGCACGCGACGTCTGTTCCTGTTCCTTCAGCACATCGCCGAGCGGAATCGGCTGGCCGAGCGTATCGATCGCGACCGTGAGATCGGCCTTCGTGATCGCATCGCGATACGTGACGATGCCCTTCGCGAACCCGAAGCTGTCGAGTCGCACCTTCCATTGCGATGGCTGCGCCGATTGCTTGAACTGGAAGGTCCACGTATTGCGGCCGTCGGCGAGCCGCTCGAGGTCGACCGCGGGATTGACGACATCGATCGACGGAATGACGATCTCGTGCGCGAGGAGCGGCAGGACCGCGAGATCGAAATGCGCGGCATCGAGCGTGACGAACCTGGGCCCCTTCGCCCAGTCGGGATTGCCGATCTCGAGTTGCGTGGCCGAGAAGCTCGGCCAGGGCACCCATGCACGCCAGCCGGTCTCGCCGTCGGGGCGGCGCCAGCCGACCTTGAGATCGCCGTTGATCGCGAACGGGCGACCGAGTGCGGCACTCACCTGTTCGTTGACCCACGGCTTCGCGCGGTTCCAGTCGAACGTGAAGATAAAGATGCCGGCGGCCGCGACGATCAGTGCGACGATGCCGACGATCCATGCAGCCGATTTGCCGATGGCTCGGGCTAGCGTCATGGCGGTTCCGTTGTTGTTATGCGGAGTTTGCACGCCATGTCGGGCCACTTGCGTGAGTGAACAAAGCACGACACCGGCGGCTTTTCAATCGGTATTATGACGCACGCGGCGGCCACGCTTTGGCGCCATTAACGCTTTTTTTCATTTGTGACATGACAGCCCCAAACGGTCTCATCGAAGCGCAGCACATCACGCGCCGCGACGCCAGCAGCGGCAAGACATTGTTGGTGCCGACCGACTTCAGCCTCGCCGCGGGATCGCGAATTGCTGTCACGGGACCGTCGGGCTCCGGAAAGAGCGTGCTGCTGCGCGCGCTCGCGTTGCTCGATCCGCTCGACGGCGGTCACATCCTGTGGCGCGGCAAGCGGATCAGGCGCGGCGCGATTCCGCGCTACCGGCGCAGTATCGCCTACGTGCGTCAGCGGCCCGCGCAGATGGACGGCACCGTCGAGGCGCAGTTGCGCTACCCGTACTCGCTCGCGATCTATCGCGACGCGACGTTCGACCGTGCACGCGCCGAAGCACTCGCGGCGCGCGCCGGTCGCGGCGCCGATTTTCTCGACAAGCGTGCGAGCGAACTGTCGGGCGGCGAAGCGCAGATCGCCGCGCTGCTGCGCGTGCTGCAGCTCGACCCCGACGTGCTGCTGCTCGACGAGCCGACGTCCGCGCTCGACCCGGACTCGACGCGCGCGATCGAAGCGCTCGTCGGCACATGGTTCGACGCGGCACCCGATGCGCGCGCATACATGTGGATCTCGCACGATCCGGCGCAGGCCGCACGGATCGGCACGATGCGGCTCGTGATGCAGGCCGGCGTGCTGCACGCCGCGAGCACGACGGAGGCGGCACGATGAGCCCCGCACTGCAGGACCTGAGCCTCGTCGACGTCGGCATCGCCGCCGCGCTCGTCGCGGTCAACGGCGCGATTTCGGCCGCGCTGTCGCTCGGCCTCGGGCGCAAGCTCGCGCTCGCCGCCGTGCGCACCGTCGTGCAGCTGCTCGCGATCGGCTACGTGCTCGGCTGGGTGTTCGGTCATCCGCACTGGACCGTCGTGCTGCCGCTCACCGCGTTGATGACGCTGATCGCAGGTCTTGCCGGCGCCGCGCGCGGCAAGCATGCGTATCGCGGACAGCGCATCGACAGCATCGCGTCGATCTGGTTCAGCAGCTGGTTCGTCGCGGCGATCGGGCTGTTCGTCGTGATCCGCATTCATCCGTGGTACGCGCCGCAATATGCGATCCCGATCCTCGGGATGATCCTCGGCAATACGCTCACGGGCGTGTCGCTCGGCGTCGAACGGATGATGGAGGAGCTGACCGCACGGCGCGACCGCGTCGAGACCGCGCTCGCGCTCGGCGCGACACGCTGGGAAGCCGCGCAGGACGCCGCACGCCAGGCCGTGCGCGCGGGCATGCTGCCGACGCTCAACCAGATGGCCGTCGTCGGCGTCGTGAGCCTGCCCGGGATGATGACGGGCCAGGTGCTGGCCGGCCAGTCGCCGCTGCAGGCCGTGCGCTACCAGATCGTGATCATGTTCCTGATCGCCGCGGCGTCCGCGCTCGGCACTGTCGGCGCGGTGCTGATGACGTATCGCCGGTTGTTCTCCGCCGATCACCGCTTTCTTGCATCGCGGCTCGAGGAACGTGCGCATTGACGCGCGACGTCGCGACGCGGGCGGCAGCCGCGTCGCGTGCGGTCAGCGGGCGGCGCGGCGTTTGCCGAGGGCCTGGCGCAACGCGGCCGTGACGTCGGCGTCGGGGGCCAGCCCGTCGACCGACGCGACGAGCCGCACCGCGCGCGGTGTCGTCACGTAGGCCTGCGCACCGACGTAACCGCCGCTGCCGGCCGAGCGCATCGTGACGACGAGCGCCTGGGGCGCACGCGCGCCGAGGTCGGCCGCAAATGCGTCGGCGACGGTACCGTCACGCGCGTGCAACACGCCGGTCACGTAATCGTCCGTATCGAATCCTGGCGCGGCATGTGCGGTCGAATACACACGCACCGCGTAGCTGCCGGTCGAACACGGTTCGAGCGCGCCGCTCGACACGACGACGGTCTGCCGTCGCGACGACAGCTCGACTTTTTTCACGAAGCTGCAATCGTCGGCCGCCTGCGCATGGGCGGCGGCGAACGCAGCGGCCGACAGCAGCACGCGCGGGCGAAGTTTCATCGGGATGTCGTTCAGGGAAGATGGCGGATGCCGGGAGGATAGCGCGACATCTGCATGACGTCACGCAAGCCGCCGGGTGAATGGCCGCCCCGTCGGCGCGCGCCGGACGTGACGCGGTCGAACATCAAACAACGGAAAAAACCCGAAGCCGCGCGCCACGAAACCGTCACGCGCGGCCCTGCCCGGATCGGCCGGAACACACCGGGGTTGGTTGCGCGCGCACCGGACGCGTCGCCCGCCCGCGCGCATCGCTCAGTGCTTGATCGACACCGTCACCTTGGTGCCATCGCTCATCGTGACGGACTTCGACCCGCCATTGGTCGAAATCGACACCCACTTGACCTGGCTCACCGACACGACGTCCGGGCACTGCAGCGGCTTGCCGCCCGCGCTCACGTTGCGCGTGCCTTTCGGCGCGGCCGCCTGGAAGCTCATCTGCACGTTCGCGGTCCCCTTCGCGTCGACCGACGGCGCGAGCCGCACCTGGGTCTGGCGCACCATCGCACCGTTCGCGTCGCGCGGCAGGTTGTCGGCGTTCGGGCAACCGTCCGGCATCGCGACCGCGCCGCCCGGCGGCACCGACTTCCAGTTGAAGTCGTCCGTTTCGCCCGAGCGGATCTTGCGGGTCTCCTGCGTATTGCCGAAGGTCTTCGAATCGACCTTGACGGTGTATTCGAGCTGCCCTGTCCCGCCGCCCTTCAGGCTGCCCTTGACCGGCGGCGCCGCGAATACGCTCGCGCTGACGCACGCCGCCGCGAACACGGCAGACCACGATGCGGCGACTGACAAGCTGCGTTGGCTCATGCTGACCTCCTTGTAATGCGGCGGCACGCGCGTGCCGCGCGGTTTTCGATGCATGATGCGTTGCCAGTCTACCGCCAAGCGGCATGCAATGCGCCGCAAACGCATCGGGTGTTACCCCGCTTGCGTTCGCGACGCGGTCTCCCATAAGCGCGATGCCGGCACTCGAGAAAACGCCAGGCCGCCCCAGGTTTTCCGCCCCGGAGGAAATCCCCTCGACGGACACCCCCTCGGGGGGCCTGGCGCGAAGCGACAGGTTTGGGGGCACTCAGAAGCCGCTCAGCACCAGCTTGCCGATCGCGCGCCCGGCCTCGAGCAGCTGGTGCGCGCGCCGCACGTTTGCAGCGTTGATCGTGCCGAGGTGTTCGCCGAGCGTCGTGCGCAGCGTGCCGCCGTCGACGAGCCGGGCCACCTCGCTCAGGATCTTGTGCTGCTCGATCATGTCCGGCGTCTCGAACATCGCGCGCGTGAACATGAATTCCCAGTGAAACGCGGCGCTCTTCGCCTTCAGCAGCTCGACCGGAACCGGCTTTTCGTTCTCGACGATCGTGCAAATGCCGCCTTGCGGCCTGATGACGTCCGCCGCGGCAGGGAAATGACGGTCCGTGTCGTTGAAGATCAGCACGTAATCGACGTTCGGATGGCCGATGTCACGCAGCTGTGCGGGCAGGTCGCCGAAATGATCGACCACGTCGTCCGCGCCGAGCGAGCGCACCCAGTCGGTCGACGCCGGCCGCGACGCGGTCGCGATCACATGCAGCCTGGCGAGCGTCTTCGCCAGCTGGATCGCGACCGAACCCACCCCGCCCGCGCCGCCGATGATCAGCACCGACTTGCCCGCGTCCGCGCCCTGCGGCGATACACGCAGCCGATCGAACAGCGCCTCCCACGCGGTCAGCGCGGTGAGCGGCAACGCGGCCGACGACGCGAAATCGAGCGTGCGCGGCTTGCGCGCGGCGATCCGCTCGTCGACCGCATGGAATTCGCTGTTCGCGCCGGGGCGCGTGATGCTGCCCGCGTAGAACACCTCGTCGCCGGGCCGGAACAGCGTGACTTCGGCACCAACCGCGACGACCGTGCCGGCCGCATCCCAGCCAAGCACGCGCGGCGTCTCCTCGACCCGCGGCTTCGGCGCACGCACCTTGGTGTCGACCGGGTTCACGGAAATCGCCTCGACCTTCACGAGCAGGTCGCGCGGACCGGGCACCGGTTGCGGCAGTTCCACGTCGACGAGCGCCTGCGGGTCGTCGATCGGCAGGTAACGGGTCAGTCCAACGGCTTTCATCACGAAGCTCCTTCAGGGAAATCGGGCGGGCCGCGGCGCAGCCCCATGCATGCCATCGTAGGCGGCCCGATCCTTCGAGAAAACCGCTATATTTCCTGAAACATTTTCAGGAATTTCAGAACAATGACGTCCGATCCCATTCCGGCTCCCGATAAGCCGCTCGACCTGCTCGACGTCGGCCTGTTCGTGCGCGCCGCGCTGCTCGCGAACGTGAGCGCGGCCGGGCGCGAGTTCGGCGTGTCGGCCGCGGTCGCAAGCGCACGCATCGCGCAGCTGGAGCGCCAGCTCGGTGCGCGATTGCTGCATCGCACCACGCGCCGCATCAGCCTGACGCAGGACGGCGAAGTCTTCATGGCCCGCGCCGAGGCGCTGCTGTCGGCCGCCGACGCCGCGCGCGCATCGGTCGGCCACGGCCGCAGCGAGCCGTACGGGCGGCTGAAGGTGTCGATGTCGTCGTCGTTCGGCCGCCAGCACGTCGCCCCCGTGATTCCGGCGTTCCTGCGCCGCTACCCGTCCGTGTCGCTCGACCTGCGGCTGTCCGACGAAATCGTCGACCTTGTCGACGACGGCTACGACGTCGCGATCCGCCTCGGCGCGCTGAAGGATTCAACGCTGGTCGCGCGCAAGCTCGCCGCGAACCGGCGCGTGCTGTGCTGCTCGCCCGCGTATCTCGCCGAGCGCGGCACGCCGCGCCATCCGGCCGACCTCGCGCAACACGAATGCGTGATCCTTGGCGACCAGCGCGACTGGTCGTTCGTCACGCCGCAAGGCCCGCTCACCGTGCGGGTTGGCGGCCGGCTCGTCGCGAGCAACGGCGAGGCGATCCGCGAAGCGCTCGTCGACGGCTTCGGCATCGCGATCAAGTCGACCTGGGACGTCGGCCCGCTGCTCGCGAGCGGCGCGCTCGTCACCGTGCTCGACGACTACCCGTTCGCGAACGACGTCGCGATCTGGGCCGTCTATCCGAGCCGCGCGCACGTGCCGCTGAAGACGCTCGCGTTCATCGCGTTCCTGGCCGAACACTTCGGCGATCCGCCGTACTGGGATCGCGAGGACGGGCGATGAACGCGATCCCGTGAGCGGCGCCGGCCGGGTGTCCGCGGCGATCCGGTCGCGACCGGATACCAACCGGCTACAATGACGCGTTCGCGACGCAGCGGCCCGACGCCGGACGGGGCCCGCGTTCGCAGGCGGCCGCACGCCGGCCGTGCACGCGTTTCATTCGCTTCCAAACATTCCGTCATGACCCACAACCTCGTCATCCAGAGTCTCGCGCCGTTGTCGGACGCGCATCACAAACCGCTGCTCGCGCTGTCGCGCGGCACCCGCATCGTGCAGACCGACGATCACGCGCTGCGCATCGAAAACGCGAACCCCGCGCAGCGTCTCGACATCGACGCGTACTGCGGCACCCATGCGCTCGACTTCGGCTTCGTCGAAGCCGGCCGTACGCTCGGCGAGTTCGGGCTCGTCGTAATGGACATGGATTCGACGCTGATCACCATCGAATGCATCGACGAGATCGCCGATTTCTGCGGGCTGAAGACGCAGGTCGCGGAGATCACCGAAGCATCGATGCGCGGCGAGATTCGCGACTTCAACGAAAGCCTCACGCGCCGCGTCGCGCTGCTCGCGGGGCTCGACGCGCAGGCGCTCGAGCGCGTGTACGAGGAACGGCTGCAGCTGTCGCCGGGCGCGGAGACGATGCTCGCCGGCGTGAAGGCAGCGGGCCTGAAGACGCTGCTCGTGTCGGGCGGCTTCACGTTCTTCACCGAGCGCCTGAAGGCGCGCCTCGGCCTCGACTATGCGCACGCGAACACGCTCGAGATCGTCGACGGCAAGCTGACCGGCAAGGTGCTCGGCGAGATCGTCAACGCGGACGTGAAGGCGCGCATGCTGCGCGATACCTGCGCATCGCTCGGCGTCGAGCCGAACCGCGCGATCGCGATGGGCGATGGGTCGAACGACCTGAAGATGATGGCCGAGGCCGGGCTGTCGGTCGCGTTCCACGCGAAGCCCGTCGTGCGCGATGCGGCCACCGTCGCATTCGACCACGTCGGCCTCGACGGGCTGCTGCGGCTATTCTGATCGGCGCATGCCGCCCATGAAAAACGCCGGCGCGATGTTGCATCGCGCCGGCGTTTCGTTTTTTGCTCGGGTGCGGTGATCAGCCGAGCGTGGCCTGCATCGCACGCTCGATGTCCGCGCGCAGGTCGGCTTCGTCTTCGAGACCGACGTAGAAGCGCACCAGCGTGCCGCGATGCGGCCAGTCCGCCCGCATCGACGCCACGTCGTAAGGCATCGCCAGGCTGCACGCGCCGCCCCAGCTCCAGCCGATCGCGAACAGCTCGAGCGCCTCGACGAAACGATCGATCCGCTCCGCACCGTAGCGTTCGTCGAACACCACCGAGAACAGCCCGCCCGCGCCGGTGAAGTCGCGCATGAACGACGCGTGCCCCGGGCAGTCCGGCAGCTGCGGATGCAGCACGGCAGCGATCTCCGGCCGCGCCTTCAGCCATTGCGCGAGCGCGAGCGCGCTCTTGCTGTGCGCATCGAAGCGCACCTGCATGCTCGACAGGCTGCGCAGCACGAGCGAGCAATCGTCGACCGACACACCGATCCCGCAGCGCATCCGCGCGAGCTTCAGTTGTGCGTGCAGTTCGGCATTCGCGGTGATCGTCGCCCCCATCAGCACGTCGCTGCCGCCCGACTGATACTTGGTCAGCGCCTGCACCGAGATGTCGACGCCATGCTCGAACGGCTTGAACGCGAGCCCGGCCGAATACGTATTGTCGATCGCGGTGACGATGCCGCGCGCCTGCGCGACCGTCGTGATCGCGCGCACGTCGGGCACTTCCATCGTCACCGAACCCGGCGCCTCGATCCAGATCAGCCGCGTATTCGGCTGGATCAGCTCGGCGATGCCGGCGCCGACGAGCGGATCGTAGAAGCGCGCGGTGATGCCGAAATCCTTCGCGAGCCAGTTGCCGAAATCGGCGTTCGGCCCGTAGATGTTGTGCGGGATCAGCACGTCGTCGCCCGCCTTCACGAGCCCGAAATAGACGTTCGTGATCGCCGAGAGGCCCGACGGCTGCAGCAGCGCGTGCGTGCCGCCCTCGATCTCGGCGAGCCGCTGCGCGAGCGCGAGCGACGTCGGGGTCGCATGCAGACCGTAGCGCCACTGGTTGTCGTTGTGCCACACCAGCGCGCGCATCGTCGCGAGATCGGGGAACACGACCGTCGATGCACGCGCGACCGGCGGTACGAACGAACGGAAGCCCTCCGGAATGACGTCGTCGGGTTGAACGATGCGGGTCTGGAGTGCGCGCTTCGGAGTGGATGCAGTCATAGGGCAGGAGGCCGGGAAAAAGGCGGTTCGGTTGCGGAATATGTGGCTAGATTAGCCAAAATCGGCGCGGTTGGCCCGGTACAATGCGCGCCGCATGCACCGAGCCAGCGCATCCTTAGTCGTCGGTGCGAAGATTGACGATGCCGCCGACCGTCTCGATTTCCTGTGCGCGGCCGTCGCGTACCTGCAGCGCCGCGCGCTTGCCTGGCACCAGACGCAGCGCGACGGGCTGCGGATCCGATTCATCCGAGTTCATCCGGTCGGCCTTCAGGTCGCCCGTCGCGTCGAAGCGGCCGATCCACACGCCCGTGATGTTCGTGCCGTCGTTCGACTCCTCGATTTCGAGCGTGTCGCCGTCGCGATCGCCAGCGAGCAGGACCACCTCGCCCGTGTCCGTGAACTGGTATTCGCCATGCACGCCCTCCTCGTCCGTCTTCGGCCCGAGATGCACGACGATCGGCCGATCGCCGAGCATGCCCTCGTAGCGCGGCAGGCGGGCGAATTCCGGGTTCGGCCGCAGCGGCCGGGCGGGCACCGCTTCATCCTGCTGCGTGCCCGGCGCCGCGGCCTGGGCCGCGACCACGCCCGGCATCGCGAGGCCCGCCGCCAGCACGCCGGCAATCACCAGCGCCCGTTGCCATTCCGAATATCGACCCACCTTGTGTTGCTCCTTGCTTCAGATTCGCTCGAAAATCGCGGTGACAGGCTGCTCGTCGCCATTGCAGATCGTCACGGGTCCACAGCGACCACCAGTGCGAAAGCACCCATGCGGTACGCATGCCACTCGCTCCCGTTCATGTCGCCCATCATCCGGGTGTGTGAATGGGTACGTCGCGTGACCGGCGTGCGCGATCCGTGTCAGCCCTGCATCAGGCGTTCCACCGCCTCGCGGTGCGGAATCGGCGCGACCGCGCCGTAGCCCGTCGTCGACAGCGCCGCCGCCGCGTTCGCATAGCGCGCTGCCGCGAATGGATCGTCGCCCGCGACGATCCGCGCCACGAACGCACCGCCAAAGCAGTCGCCCGCACCCGTCGCGTCGACGGCCTCGACCGCGAAGCCCGGCACCACGCGCCGTTCGTTCGGGGTTGCAACGTACGCGCCTTCCTTGCCGAGCTTCAGCGCGACGACCTGCGGCCCGTGTTCGAGCATCGCATCGACGATCGCGTCGCGATCGTTCGCGCCCGTGAGCGCCGTGACGTCATCCCAGCTCGGCAGGCAGATATCCGTCTGGCGCAGCGCTTCGCGCATCACCGCGCGGGCGCGCGGCAGCGGCCACAGCTTCAGGCGCAGGTTCGTGTCGAAGCTGACCTGCGCGCCGTTGCTGCGCGCGTGGTCGATCGCCGCGAACGCGGCGTCGCACGCGCTGGTGCTGATCGCGAGGCTGATGCCCGACAGGTGCACGGCCTTCGCCGCGGCCAGCGCATCGAGCGGCAGGTCGGCCACCGCGTAGCGGCTCGCCGCGGAACCCGCGCGCAGATAGTCGAACTGGTGGCCGTCAGCGCCGTGCGTGACGAAATACACGCCGGTCGGCGCCGCGCGGTCGATCCGCACGTACGTCGTATCGACGTGCTCCGCCGCCCACATGTCGGCCAGCAAGCGGCCGAACGGATCGTCGCCGATCGCCGACACGAAGCCCGTCGACGCACCCTGGCGCGCCGCGGCGATGCAGAAGTTCGACGTGTCGCCGCCGAAGCCCTGCAGGAATTCCGGACGGCCCGGCTGCGACTGGTTGAATTCGATCATCGCCTCGCCGAGCGCGAGGATCTGTGGAAATGCGGCGGTCATCGCTTAGACCTCGCCCCACAGGTCGTGGCCGTCCGCGCCCGTGATCTTCACCGATACGAAATCGCCGACCTTGTAGCGCTTCGACGCCTTCGTCGCCGGCTCGACATAGACGACGCCGTCGATCTCCGGCGCATCCGCCGCCGTGCGGCCGATACCGCCTTCGTCGCTGACTTCGTCGATCAGCACCTTGAGGGTCTTGCCGACCTTGCGCTGGATGCGCTGCGCCGACACTTCCTCGGCGACTTCCATGAAGCGCGCACGGCGTTCCTCGCGAACGTCGTCCGGCAGCGCGCCGTCCAGGTCGTTCGCGGTCGCGCCTTCGACCGGCGAATACGCAAAGCAGCCGACGCGATCGAGTTCCGCCTCGCGGATGAAGTCGAGCAGCGTCTCGAACTGCTCTTCCGTCTCGCCGGGGAAGCCGGCGATGAACGTGCTGCGGATCGTCAGGTCCGGGCAGATCTCGCGCCACTTCTGCACGCGCTCGAGCACCTTCTCGGCGTTGGCCGGGCGCTTCATGCGCTTCAGCACTTCCGGATGCGCGTGCTGGAACGGCACGTCGAGATACGGCAGCACATGCCCCTTGAACGGGCCTTCGGCCATCAGCGGAATGACTTCGTCGACGCTCGGATACGGATACACGTAGTGCAGGCGCACCCATGCGCCGTACTGCGCGGCGAGTTCGCCGAGCGCGGCGACCAGGTCGGTCATGCGCGTCTTGATCGGCTTGCCGTTCCAGAAGCCCGTGCGGTACTTCACGTCGACGCCGTACGCGCTCGTGTCCTGCGAGATCACGAGCAGTTCCTTCACGCCCGACTTGAACAGGTTCTCCGCCTCGAGCATCACTTCAGCGACCGGACGCGACACGAGATCGCCGCGCATCGACGGGATGATGCAGAACGTGCAGCGGTGGTTGCAGCCTTCGGAGATCTTCAGGTACGCGTAGTGGCGCGGCGTGAGCTTGATGCCCGCGGCCGGCACGAGATCGGTGAACGGGTCGTGCGGCTTCGGCAGGTGCGAATGCACGGCCTGCATCACTTCGCCCACCGCGTGCGGGCCGGTGACGGCGAGCACCTTCGGGTGGACTTCCTCGATGAGGTTCGAGCCGCTCGCGCTCGACTTCGCGCCGAGGCAGCCGGTGACGATCACCTTGCCGTTCTCGGTCAGCGCTTCGCCGATCGCGTCGAGGCTTTCCTGCACGGCTTCGTCGATGAAGCCGCAGGTGTTGACGACGACGAGGTCGGCACCGTCGTAGGTGCCGGAGATTTCATAACCTTCGGCGCGCAACTGGGTGATGATTTGTTCGGAATCGACGAGGGCCTTCGGGCACCCGAGGGATACGAAGCCTACTTTGGGGGACTGGGACATCTGGAATGTGGGGGCGTGGCGGCAAAAGCGTGAGTTTACAGCTATTTATGGGTCAGCGAGGCAAAACCGGCGGCCGACGTGCCGCGGATGGCTCCCCCAATATGCTGTGCGCACGGGCGCATCGAGCCGCCACGGGCGGTTGATCCAACCCTTTCGCGCCGACAGTGATGAACCGACGGCCCCGATCACCCCGGCCAACGCCCAACAATCGCGCCGGCCCCACCCCGCCGCTATGCGAAAATCGCAGCATCCGCTCTCTTCACTTTCCCAACGGGGTTCGCATGACCACCCACATCACGATCGAATTCACCGAGCACGCGGCCGAAACCATCGGCGAGCAGACCAGCACCAGCTTTTCCTATGACCAGGGCGCGCACGTGCCGCAACCCGGCGACTTCGTCGAGCTCGAGAATTCGCGGCAGACGTTTCTCGTGATCGGCCGCGTGTTTTCGCTGAAGGCGAACTATTGCGCGGTGAAGCTCGTGCTCGACCTTCCTCCGGCGGACGATCATCAGGATTTCGATCCGGCACCTTGAGCACTTGAGCAAGGCCGGCGAACCGCGTCGGCTTTACGACGACGCGTCGTTGCGCGGCGTGACGCAACGGCGACCGCCCGCCCCCGCACGTCGCGGCGCCGACCGTCCGGCGGCGGGCGCCGCCGCGGCCGGCCTGCCGCGCACGCGCCGGCGTTACTTCTTTTCCGGCTCCGGCGTGCCGGGTTGCTTGAACGGGAACGTGCTGAACATCGACTTCGCCTGGCTCTGCATCTGCTCCTGCATCTGCACGAACATGTTCTTCGACTGCTCGATGTAGCTCGTCATCATTCCTTGCATCATCGGCGCCTGCATGTTCATGAACTGCGACCAGACTTCCGGATTCATCGCGTTGCCTTCGTAGAGGTTCTTCGATTGATCCGCGAGCTTGTTCTGGATGTCGATGAACGCCTGGATGTTCTTTTCCAGGTACGTGCCCATCATGCCCTGCATCGCATGACCGTAGAAACGGATGATCTGCGACAGCATCGACGACGAGAACATCGGCACGCCGCCGCTCTCTTCCTCGAGGATGATCTGCAGCAGGATGCTGCGCGTCAGGTCTTCGTTGGATTTCGCATCGACGACCTTGAAGTCCTCCTGTTCCAGCACGAGCTGCTTGACGTCGGTCAGCGTGATGTACGTGCTCGTCTCGGTATCGTAGAGCCGGCGGTTCGGGTACTTCTTGATGAGCCGCTCGGCCGTTTTCTTTGTAGTAGTCATGTAACGCCTTTGAGTGCAGCGTAGCGCAAGTGACAAATCCCCGCCTCCCGGATCCGGGAGGCGGGGGCCTTCGGAAACGCCAGGCTGCGCGACCGGGCCGGCCCGCGCAGCCCGGACGTTCAGCCCATGTGCAGGCCGCCGTTCAGCGAGAAATCGGCGCCCGTCGCGAAGCCGGAATCGTTCGACGCGAGCCACGCGACGATCGAGCCGATCTCCTCCGGCCCGCCGAGACGGCGCACCGGGATCGTCGCGACGATCTTCTCGAGCACGTCCGGACGGATCGCCTTCACCATGTCGGTGCCGATGTAGCCGGGCGACACGGTGTTGACCGTCACGCCCTTCGTGGCGACTTCCTGCGCGAGCGACATCGTGAAACCGTGGATGCCGGCCTTCGCGGTCGAGTAGTTCGTCTGGCCGAATTGGCCCTTCTGGCCGTTCACCGACGAAATGTTGATGATCCGGCCCCAGCCGCGTTCGACCATCCCGTCGATCACCTGCTTCGTCACGTTGAACAGGCTCGTCAGGTTGGTGTCGATCACGGCCGTCCAGTCTTCATGCGTCATCTTGCGGAACACGACGTCGCGCGTGATGCCCGCGTTGTTGACCAGCACGTCGATCTCGCCCACTTCGGCCTTGACCTTGTCGAACGCTGCCTTGGTCGAGTCCCAGTCGCCGACGTTGCCTTCCGACGCGATGAAATCGTAGCCGAGCGCCTTCTGGTCCTCGATCCATTTCACCCGGCGCGGCGAGTTCGGGCCGCAACCCGCGACCACCTTGAAGCCGTCCTTCGACAGACGCTGGCAAATGCTGGTGCCGATGCCGCCCATCCCGCCCGTTACGTACGCAATTCGCTGAGACATAAATCTCACTCCATTTTTTTGGTTTCGAGAGCCGCCAGAGGCCCCTCTGACTTCACGTGACGTCGGCCGAAGCCGCAATCGGCCGGCGCCCGGATTGGTTTGGCAGTGACGGACGACCGGTTACGGACGTTCGACCGCGAGCGCGACACCCATCCCGCCGCCGATGCACAGCGACGCCAGCCCGCGCTTCGCATCGCGCTTGGC